>JAJXYI010000681.1 GCA_021780625.1 bacterium
CCACCCCGGAGATGCCCGCGCGCCCGTCTGGGTGCCCGAGGGTGACGTGATAGACGGCAAATGGAAGCCGGCGGAACCCACGCGTGAAGTTGATGCACTCGGTGGCTGGTACGATGCGGGGGATCAGATCAAGTTTACCCTGGAGATCGCCTACACGACCTACCACCTGCTCTTGGCCTACCGGCTCGATCCGGCGCTCTTCACCCGAGTCAACAGTCGCTCCGATTTGCCTGATGTGCTGGACGAGGCACGGCACGGACTTGAGTTCCTGTCTCGTGTGTTTCCCGATCCAAACACCTTCTTGATCCAGGTCGGCGACGAGCGCGACCATGAACAGCCGATGCGCCTCCCGGAGGACGACCGACTTGACGGGAAGCGCCCCGCGCTGTGTGCGCTGTCCCGTGTGCACATGGGCGCAACGGCGGCGGCGCTTGCGCTCGGAGCGCGGACCTGGCGCGCACTCGGCCGCACGGCCGAAGCGGAACGTTACGGCCAGCTCGCCCAGGCGATCTTCGAACGGGCGTGCCAACCGGACGCGGTGAAAACCGCGTTCGAGCGTGGGAGGGTGAACGACTTCTATCGCGACCCTACCGACGCCGACGAGATGGCCCTTGCCGGCATGGAGCTGTATGCGCTGACCCATGACCGTCGTTATCTCCAAATCGCCACCCAACTCGCGCCTCCTGCGGGCGAGCAGGTGGGTTGGGCCGATTGGAACTGGCTGGCGAATCTCGCGCTAGCGAACCACGACCCGTCCGCTAGGGAACGCTTGCTCATCGAAGTGGAGCGCTATGCCACGCAGGCCGCAAATGCCGGCCGACCGTGGGGCATCCCAGGCCGTTACGAGTGGGGAAGCCTGTATCGCTGGGTCGGCGCAGCCAACGCTGCCAGGATTGCGTCGCTGCGCGTCTCACCTTCCCGAGCCCAGGATTCGCTGTTCGATCACATGCTCGACTACACGTTTGGTCGAAACAACTGGGGCGTCTCGTTCTTCTTCTCCGAACAACTGACGAACACCGTTCGCCACATCTACAACCCCACTTACGACCTGCTCGGAGTCTTCCCGACCGGCGCGGTCTCCGAGGGACCGGGCGATCGAAAGACCCACGACCTGCTCCAGCAGTATTTCAAGGCGGAACGCGTTGCACCGCTCGCCCGGTTCAACACCCCTGCGGGAGTCTTCTTCGACGATGCCGATGACTTCATGTGCCAGGAGTCGACGATCAGCGGTCAGGCGGACATGGTCGTCATGCTCACACTCGCCTCGCTCGGTGAACGCCAGAAGTCGCCCTGCCGGAGAGAAAGGGCTCAGTGAGCGGTCCGCTTGGACGCAGCGCGGTCGCCCTGCGGACTTGGGCGCGGTTGACGTGGCGGTCCGGCTTCACGCGGTGAGCCGTATGTGAGGTCGCAGGGACAGGATGATTTGCCGGGCGGGAGAGGTGTCGCCTTCCAGTCGGTTTCGGACGAGGTCGACGGCCTCCGCGGCGAATTGCTCCCACGGGATGGCAATGGTCGACAGGTGGAGCGCTTCCGCAATCGGGGCGTTGTCGAATCCAACGACGTGTGGCGGCGCTTGGACGCCCCTGGCCTCCAACTCTGCGAGCATGCCCTGAGCGAGACGGTCGTTGCAGCAGAAGACGCCGTTGAGATCATTCCCCGCCAAGGCGGCGGCCGCGGCGTGTCCGTGCTCCAAAAACCAGCCGCCGGAATGGATGACGCGGGCAGTCGGCACAACCTTGAGGAAGCCTTCCACACGTTGGCAGCTTCTGCGGTCGTCCTTCGGCCCCGCAAGCACTGCAAGGCCCCGGGAGTCGTTCAGTCTCTGGATGAGGACTTGAGCCGCGCAGACGCCACCGGAGAAGTCGTCCGTCCGTACGCAGTCCACATAGCTCGCAGCCAGGCCCGGCGGAGGCGCATCGTGAAGCAACAGGCAAAACCGCCGATCGTTCGTGAACCGCTCGATCAGGTGGCTGCATTCCCACAGGACCGGGAGGTGTTTGGCCCGAAACCGAATCTCTCCTTCGGCCCAAGTCTGGACATGGGTGATTCCGGCGGACGTGAGGGCGCGCGCCATGCGCTGGAGCAGGTTTGCTCCGAAGCTGCCCGGCGTGCGGGCCCGCGATGAAAAGATCAGTTGGACGCCGACGAGTTTCTCCTCCCGCCCGGCGATGAAGGTGCCGCTGGACGGCTTGCGTTCGAGCCAACCCTCCCGGACCAGCTCCTCCATCAGCACATGCGCCGTCTGATAGCTCACGCCGTAGCGTTCCGAGAGGGCCCGATTGGAAAGGAACGGTTCACCGGGTCGGTGAAACCCATCGCGAATACGCGCGATGAGCTTGGTCTTTATCTCTGAAACCCGCGTTGAACGAGGTCGGGCCATGGTGTCTCTCCCAAAGGAATAATTAATAGATCGGATTTGGCAAAATCCGATTTGTTGTCTCTCGCAATGGTACGGTGCCGGTGCTGCATTGGATCGATGACGAGTCTGCTGGATGACAAAGTGATTGTGATCATCGGAGGCACGACGGGACTGGGCCTTTCGGCCGCCCGGGCGATCCTGGATGCCGGTGCGCGGGGAGTCGTGGTGGTAGGGCGCAACCAAGACAGCGTGCTTGAGGCACAGGCGTCGCTTGGGAGCCGGTGTCACGCTCTGTCGGCCGACGCCTGCGATCCTGCAACGGCCGTCACGGCCATTGACGAGGCGTTCCGGCGATTCGGCGCAGTTGACGGCCTGTATCATGTCGCAGGCGGGAGCGGGCGAAGGTTTGGGGACGGGCCCCTGCATGAACTCACGGACGCCGGCTTGAGGAAGACCTTGGACCTCAACCTGTCTTCGGTGATCTACTCGAATCGGGCCGCAGTGCGCTGGTGGCGGGAAAGGCGTAGCCGTGGCTGTATTCTCAACATGGGCTCGGTGCTCGGCTGGAGTCCTTCACCGACCTATTTTTCGACCCACGGCTATGCCGCGGCGAAAGCGGCGATCGTGGGCTTCAGCACCAGTATCGCAGCGTATTATGCGAAGGAGGACATCCGCGTGAATGTGGTGGCCCCGGCCTTGGTGGAGACTCCGATGGCCCAGCGGGCCGCGAAGGACGACGAGATTCTCGCATTTGTAAGGACGAAACAACCTCTGGACGGCGGGAGGATCGGCATGCCAGCGGACTGTGATGGCGCCGCCGTGTTCCTGCTTTCGGACGCAGCCAGGTTCATCACCGGCCAGGTGTTGGCGGTGGACGGTGGTTGGACGGTGAGTGAAGGCCAGTTGCCGCTTGCCAACCAGCAGAGATCCGACGCCCAGACTTTCGGCAGTCTACTCCCCCTCGCCTCCCAATGAATCACGATTCACGTCAGCATTCCCGAGCGGTCGACCGGGTCCTCGGCGTCGACGTTGGGGGCACCCGAGTGAAGTGCGCCTGGTTCGACGCCGCGACCGGTTCCAAGGAAGGCACGAAGGTCTTTCCGACGCGGGACTGCGCCGACGTTGACGGCACGCCGTCGTTTGCCGAGGACGTCCGCATCCAGATCGGAGAAATCGAAAGGGAACTTGGAAGACCGTTCACGGGCATCGGGATCGCCGCCCCGGGTGTGGTGTCGGCCGATCGACGCAAGATTCTGTGCATGCCCGGGCGCCTCGCCGGACTCGCAGGTTTGGATTGGGGCACTCTGCTCCAGCGGGATTTTGCCGTTCCGGTTGTAAACGACGCGCATGCGGCCCTCCTTGGAGAAGCCTGGCAAGGCGCAGCAAAGGGCCTGCGTTACGTCGTGATGCTCACTCTCGGCACTGGCGTGGGCGGCGCCATCCTGGCGGATGGTCGGCTGTTGACCGGATCCTCGGGGCGTGCGGGTCATCTCGGCCATGTGTCGCTCGAACGCAGGGGCCCATTGGACATCGTCGGAACGCCGGGTTCGCTGGAGGACGCGATTGGCGAGTGCACGCTGGCCCGACGGAGCAACGGTCGGTTCGAGTCCACGTTCCAGTTGATCACCGCCGTCAAGGCTGGGGATGACGGCGCCGTCGGCCTTTGGCTGCAGTCGATCGATGCGCTCGCAGCGGCTGTCGCCTCGTTCATCAACACGCTCGATCCCGAGTGCATCGTGATCGGTGGCGGGATCGCCCAGGCGGGCGAACCCCTTTTTGACCCGCTGCGCCGGCGCATGGACGAGATCGAATGGCGCCCGCTCGGCCGGGGAGTACCGATCATTCCCGCGCAACTCAATGACTGGGGTGGCGCGTACGGAGCCGCCTGGAGCGCGCTTACCTCGAAGAGTCGCTGCCAATCCCTCTCCGCTTCCCAATGAAACCAACCACTGACTACCTTCAACGAGCGCGCCAGATCATCGATGTCGTACAAGCCCAGGCTGGTGCGATCGAACAGGCGGCCGATTGGTTTGCCCACTCCATTGCCGCCGGGCGCATGGTTCACGTCTTCGGCTCCGGCCACTCTCGAATGATGGTCGAGGAAATGTGGCCGCGGTACGGCTCGTTTCCCGGATTCAATCCGATCGTCGAACTGTCGCTTTCCTTTCACAACCTCGTCGTTGGCGCCAACGGCCAGCGGCAGGCGATGTTCCTGGAAAACGTGAGCGGACTCGCCGGACGCATCCTGCGCAACTTCGCGCTCGAGCCCCGGGACACCGCCCTCGTGATTTCATCGAGCGGGTGCAACGTGGTGCCGATCGAGATGGCCGAGGAGTTTCAAAAACGCGGCATCAAGGTGGTCGCCGTCGTCAGCGGCGCCCACGCCGATGCCTCCACATCGCGTCGCGCCGACGGGAAGAAGCTGACCGATTTCGCGGACCTCGTGCTCGATACGGGCGCCCCTGTGGGCGATGCCATGGTGACCGTGCCTGGCCTCGACACTCCCGTCGCCCCCGGCTCGACGCTGGGTGGCTGCCTGTTGATCAACACGATCAAGGCCGAGGTGGCCGCGAGACTGGCGGCGGCCGGCCAGCCGCCCAAGGTGCTGACAGCTGCGGCCGTGGTGGGCGGCGCGCGAGCGACTGCGTTGTTCGAGGCCGCCTATGACGAGCATGCGCATCGCCTCGCCAAACTCTACGCCGAGGTCGGTCCCGTCTGACGACGGCCGATCGTTTCGATCCTTCCCGGTCCAGCCCGCACGCCCATGACGACCAACCCGCTCATCCTCGAAAAGATCCCGCTTCTCGCCACGGCCGACGTGCTTGTGGTCGGCGCCGGTTCGTCCGGCTGCTGCGCTGCCATCGCGGCACGCGTCGCCGGAGCCGGATCCGTAATCCTGATCGAACGTTATGGCTTCCCCGGCGGCTCCAGCACCCAGATGTTGGATACGTTCTACGGCTTCTTCACGCCCGGGAAGCAACCGCGCAAGGTCGTTGGCGGTCTGCCCGATCGCGTGGTCGACGCGCTCGACTCCGCAGGCGCCGTGTTTCTCCGCCCCAACACCTATGGAGCCGGCACCGGCGTCAACTACAACCCGGAGCGCCTCAAGCTTGTCTGGGACGAACTCCTCTCCGAGGCCGGCGTCCGCGTGCTGCTGCACGCCACGCTTGTCGCCGCCGAGCAGGATGCCGCGGGACGGCTCACGGGAGCCGTGATATCGACCAAGCGCGGCTTCTTCCGCCTGGCGGCGAGTCGCTTCATCGACGCCTCGGGCGACGCGGACCTTTGCCATCTCGCAGGCGTGGCCTACGAAACCGCCGGAGAGCACGAACCGGCCCAGACGCTGACGACGACGTTTCGGATGAGCAACGTCGACCTCGACGCCTACGAACGCGCCGGCGGAAAGAAGATGCTCATGCAGGCGATGGCTGAGGCCGTCGAAGGCGGCACGCACCCGCTGCCGCGCAAGAGCGGCAGCCTTCACGCCATGAATGCCCGCGGGTGCATTTCCACCGTGGCCGTGCGCGTGGCCGACGTCGATGCGACCGATTTCGAACAACTCACGGCCGCCGAACAGGAGGGACGCCGGCAGGCGTTTCTCTACGAGCGTTTCTTCCGCGACTGCGTGCCCGGTTTCGCCGCCTCCAACATCATCGGACTCTCCCACCAGATCGGCGTGCGCGAGACGCGCCGGGTCTATGGCGAGTATCGGCTGACCAGAGACGATTGCCTTACGGTCGCGCGTTTCGAGGACCGGGTGTTGTTGTGCGGCGCGCCGATCGAGGATCACCGCGCCACGAAGGACGGCGGCGAGGAAACGGTCTGGGGCTACGTGCCCGGTGGCGACGCCTATGACGTGCCTTACCGCACCCTGGTCCCGCGTCAGCGCGACGAACTGTGGGTCGTCGGCCGCTGCTTTTCCGCCACCCACGATGCGCACGCCTCCTGCCGGTCGATGGCCCAGACAATGGCCATGGGCCAGGCTGCCGGCACCGCCGCGGCGCTTTCGCTCTCGCTCACGTGCGGGGCCCGCGAAGTTCCGATGGAGCGATTGCAGCCGCTCCTGAGGCGGCAGGGCGCAGTCCTTGAACTGCCTTCCGTCGAGGCGAGGACCGGACGCGACGAATGGAAGGCCAACCTCCGCTGACGCCATGAAGCCATTTTTCAGAACCGTCCTGGGTGACAAACCCGCCGAGGAGATGGGCGTGACCTACGCGCACGAGCATCTCATCATCGACTCCTGCTACGTGACCAAGATGACGCCGGAGTTCCTGCTGGACGACACGAACGCGTGCATCGCGGAACTGCGGCGTCTTTTCGAGATCGGCGGCCGGACGGTCGTCGATTCGATGCCGTGCGACAGCGGACGCAATATCCGCAAGCTGGCGGCGGCCTCGCAGGGGAGCGGCGTCCAGATCATCGCTCCCACCGGCATCCACCTCGCCAAGTATTACGATCCCGGACACTGGAGCCACGTCTACACGGAGTCGGACCTCGAAGAACTCTTCGTCGCCGACATCGTCACCGGAGTCGATGCCCACGATTACAACGGACCGCTGGTTTTACGGACGGCCCATCGGGCGGGGGTGATCAAGATTGCCACGGATCGCCAGTTCACCGTGAGGGAACGGAGGGTGTTTGCCGCCGCCGCGGCCGCCCACCTGCGGACGGGGTGTCCGATCCTCACGCACACCGAGCAGGGCGAACTCGCGCTGGAGCAGGTGTCGCTGCTGAAGGAACTCGGCGTCGACCTCGGACATGTCTGCCTGTCTCACACGGATCGGAAGCCGGACATGGGTTATCACCGCGAGATCCTGGCGTCCGGCGTATCGATCGAATTCGACAGCGCGTTTCGCTGGAAGCCGGGACAGGGCAATCCGACGCTTGATCTCCTGGTGGGCTTGCTCGGAGATTTTCCCGATCAGATCATGTTGGGCATGGATGCCGCGAAACGATCGTATTGGAAATCGTATGGCGGCGGCCCGGGCCTCGAGTTTCTGCTTGGCGACTTCTCCGCGCGCCTAAGGGCGGCGGGCATCGGCGACGATCTTCTGGAACGCATCTTTGTGAGCACGCCGCGCAAGACCTATTGCTTCCGGACGCCCCAGCCCGGGCGGTGACGCGCAGCCGCAGCGCCCCAAGCCTTACCCTATTCGCTCCGCGCGACTGACACCTAACCGATCTCCACCTTATGACTACGACCGGACTGCCCCGCCTGGGCCATTGGGCCGAAGACGACGATGGCCTGCCGAAATTCTGCTATACCGGCTCCCTGCCTGCGATCGCGACCGACCGCGAGGGCCGCCCCGTCAAGCTCCCGTCCGATCCGTGGTTCCTGCTCGGTAACTATCGCATGACGCTCTTTGCCCACGTCAGTGGTGCGCTGCAGTTCATCACCGGCGAGCGGGCCTGGGGGCGTTTGAATCAGGGGGCACAGCCAAACACCGGTGCAAACCGCGCGAGCCTGACCTTCGAAGGGGCGACACCGCGTGCAGTGGAACTCATCGGTCTCGACTCCGTCGCGGCCGATGCCTCCCGCTGCCGGCGCGAGTTCGGCTGCGGATGGGCAGAGTACGGATATGACCTCGACGAGGTGGCCCTCACGCGTCGCCTGGACGTGGCGCCATCGCTCACGCCGCACGATGGGGTGGCGACCGTGCTCGTGCGAATCACCGTGCGCAATCGCACCGAACGTCCTCTGGCCGTGGTTTACCGCGAGGCGATCACCTCGCGGTACGAGTGCATCCAGCAACAGCGCAAGGCGGCCGACCAGAAAACCATGCGCTATCGTCACGTCCTGGCCGTCGACCCGACTCGGGGCATCGCGAGGGCGGACAATGTCGGTGAAATCGACGATCCGCTCGATTGTCCGACCCCGGACACAATCTCGCGACACGACGGCTTTCCTCCCGCGCTGTTTCTCCAGGCACTCGCGACGCCGGATGACTCCGCGCCTGAAGTCGTGGGCGACGAGCTCGCGCTGACCTCCCGTGCGGCCCTCGCGCCCAAGTCGGAGACGGTGATCGAATTTGCGATCGGCTTCACGTGGCAGCGCGAGTTTTCCGAGATCGCGGCCGTAACGGAGGTCTGGCGGGAAGGTGCCGCAATCGCAG
>JAJXYI010000140.1 GCA_021780625.1 bacterium
GTGACGCACGACCGCTACTTCCTCGACAATGTGGCCGGCTGGATCCTCGAGCTCGACCGCGGGCACGGAATTCCCTGGAAGGGAAACTACTCTTCGTGGCTTGAGCAGAAACAGCGGCGCTTGGCCGTCGAGCAGCGCACTGAGGATCGGCGCCAGAAAGCCATGGCGCGCGAACTCGAGTGGATTCGACAGTCGGCCCGTGCTCGGCAGACGAAGGGCCAGGCCCGCATCAACGCCTACGAGGCCATGCTCAAGCAGGATGTCGCCGAGCGTGAGCGCCAGTTCGAGGTCGTCATTCCGCCGGGACCCCGCCTGGGCACGCTCGTGGTCGAGGCCCGCGGCGTGTCGAAGGCCTACGGCGATCGCCTCCTGTTCGAAAACCTCTCGTTCGACCTTCCGCCGGGAGGCATCGTCGGCGTGGTGGGCCCCAACGGCGCGGGCAAGACGACTCTGTGCCGCATGATCCTGGGTATTGAAAAGCCGGATGCGGGCACCCTGCGGGTCGGCGACACTGTGAAGATTGCCTACGTCGACCAGTCGCGCGACTCGCTTCCCGATGGAGCCTCGATCTACGACGCGATCAGCGGGGGCGAGGAGCTGCTCGACCTCGGTGGCCGACAGGTGAACGCGAGGGCGTATTGCGCGCAATTCGGCTTCACCGGCGCCGACCAGCAGAAGAAGGTGGGCGTACTGTCTGGAGGCGAACGCAATCGCGTCCACATCGCACGCCTGCTGAAGAGCGGCGGAAACCTCATCCTGCTGGACGAACCGACCAACGATCTCGACGTGAACTCCATCCGTGCGCTGGAGGAGGGACTCGAGGGGTTCGCCGGCTGCGCGATGATCGTCAGCCACGACCGCTGGTTCCTCGACCGCGTGGCGACCCACATCCTCGCCTTCGAGGGCGACAGCGCAGTCCAGTGGTACTCGGGCAACTATAGCGCCTACCTGGAGGATTTCCGCCGCCGGAAAGGACACGACGCCGACCGGCCGCACCGCATCAAGTACCGGCGCCTCACGCGCTGAGCCGGCCCCGGCGGGCCCGCGAGGTGCCCCGGCCGCTGGAAATCCGGGAAAAAGTGCGCATGGTTTTCCCATGCGACGCCTGCTTTTGATTTTTCCCCTGATCCTCGCAACTTGTGCCATGCAAGCCTCCGAGTCTCCCAAAACCGAATCGATCGTCCTTGGCGGTGGCTGTTTCTGGTGCGTCCAGGCCGCGTACCAGCTCATCCCCGGGGTTGTGTCGACCACCTGTGGATACGCCGGCGGCCACACCTCCGATCCCACCTACGAGGACGTCTGCACGGGCGACACGGGCCACGCCGAAGTCGTGAAAGTCGTGTTCGACCCCAAGGTGATTTCCCTCGACCAGATCTTCGCCTATTTCTGGAAGATCCACGATCCCACCTCGCTCAACCGCCAGGGTGCCGATGTGGGCACGCAGTACAGGTCCACCATCCTTTATTCGAACGAGGCGCAGAAGGAGGCGGCGGAGCGGGCGATCGCGGAGGTGCAGCCCTATTACAGCCGCAAGATCGTGACGGTCGTCGCCCCGCTCGAGCACTTTTGGCGGGCCGAGGACTACCATCAGAATTACTTCGAGAAGCATCCGGATCGCGATTACTGCGCGTACGTGATCGCTCCGAAGATCCACAAGCTCGAGAAGGAGCTTGCCTCCGAAAACAAGAAATAGGCGCCACGTCGCCGCTCCGGAATCGGGATTAGGTGGCCATCTGCGTCGCGTTCGGATTGACCGGACGGAATGACCTCCTCCCCCCAGGGCGATCCGCCTGCCGTGACCGTGCTCATGCCGGTCCGCGATGAGGCGGGGACCATCGGCAGGGCCGTGCAGAGCGTGTTCCGGCAGACCCTGCGCGAGTGGGAGCTGGTGATCGTCGACGACGGTTCGACCGACGGGACCTGGGAGCGGCTTGTCGAACTCGCTGCGGCGGATCCGCGGATACGCCCCCTGCGCCGACCCGCACGGGGGATCGTGGACGCGCTCAATGCCGGGCTGGGGGAGGCGAGGGGCCGGCTCGTGGCTCGGATGGATGCCGACGACGAGATGCTGCCCACGCGGCTCGAGGAGCAGGTGAGTTACATCGACGAACGGCCCGGGCTCGGCCTCGCCGGCTGTCTCGTTCGCTTCGGGGGCGATCGGTCGCAGGCTCCTGGATACGCGTTGCATGTCGACTGGCTGAACTCCCTGGTCGAACCCGGGGAGATCGCGCTCAGCCGGTTCGTCGAGTCGCCCTTTGCCCATCCGAGCGTCCTGTTTCGCAGGGAGCTCGTGGAGCGGCATGGCGGCTACCGCGGCGGGGACTTTCCCGAGGACTACGAACTCTGGCTTCGCTGGATGGAGGCGGGCGTGGCGATGGGAAAGGTCCCGCGGGAGCTCGTTGTCTGGCACGATCCCCCGGGGCGGCTCTCGCGGACCGATGCCCGCTATGCGGCGGAGGCTTTTTTCAGGATGAAGGCGCCGTACCTCGCGCGCGCCACGGCGGCCCTGCTGGGAGGGCGGAAGCTGCTCGTCTGGGGGGCGGGCCGGCTGACGCGCCGCCGGGCGGAGTGGGTGGAGCGCCATGGACTGCGCATCGACGGGTATGTCGACATCGATCCGGCGAAGATTGGGAGGCCGACGGCCTCGGGGCTGCCTGTCATGGGTCCGGCGGGGCTTCCGCCGCCGTCCGGGGCTTTCGTGCTGGGTTATGTTTCCAGCCGCGGGGCGCGCGACCTCATTCGCGGCGAACTGCGTTCGCGCGGTTTCTGCGAGGGCCGGGACTTTCTCATAGCTGCCTGAGGCGGCCGGCACTTCGCAAGCCGGGAGTGGACAACCGGGCCCCGACGCTCTTCTTAGGGAACGACCATGGATACGAGCCCGCCCACGAAATCCCGCGCCACCGGCCCGTCCGGCGGCCCCTTGCTCCGTCGAAACACCGATGCCTGACTCCACCCCTGTCAACACCGCGGACCCTGGGATCGAGGTCGGCACATTCTTCGTCAGGAACCGCAACACGCTGATTGCGCGTGCGGACCTCGGTCCGCTCTTCGTGGATTACTACCTGCACCTGGCCCAGCACGGCCTGAGGTACGCCGGCGAACTTGACGGGCTCTTCAAGCGCTGCCTGGCGGGATTCGTCCTGCACGTCGGGACCCGCCCGTGGAACGAATTGAGCGCCTGGACGCTGCATTTCGAGCGCCTCGGCCTCAACCTCTTCCTCACGGCTGACAACGAGACCGGTGCCGTCACGGGCCGGCTCTTCGAGGAGGACGTGAAGGCCATGGGCACGAACCTGTTTTTCTCGGACGTCATCCGCGGAAGTCACCCCAAGCGGCGGAGTGCCGTGGAGTTCCAGGGCGACGATCCGGCTGGCGCTATCCGGACATTCTACGAGCGCAGTGAACAGCGCGGGATGCGATTGTTCGACCTGGGCGAGGACAAGTTTGTGCTGCTGGTCGAGCATCCGGATTGCGACCGGACCTGGTTCGACGCGCTGGAGGCGGATGGCGTCCGGCGTATCGACGAACAGGAGACAGTCGTGCCCCTGGAGCGGCGGATCCATCGCTGGCACTGCGGCTGCAACCAGGGCCGCATGATGGAGGTGCTGGCCTCCGCGTTCCGGCAGGATCCCGACGGCCTGTTCGAAGGCGATCCCAGCCTGGAGATGCGCTGCCCGCGCTGCGGGGCGCGGCACGTGGTGACCCGCGAGGCGCTCGAGGCCCATGTCGCCGGCAAGGGAAGCCAGGGAACATGAGCGCGATTCTCCGCGACATCTGGGTGGGCATGGCTGGGGCCTCGCCGATCGAGCAGACGGCGACCGTGCTCGGCATCGTCGGCGTATGGCTGATGATCCGGCAGAGCCTCTGGGCCTTCCCGGTCGGCATGGCGCAGGTCGCGCTGTCCGCGATCGTCTTCTACCACGCCCGGTTCTACGCGGACATGAAGCTTCAGGGCGTCTATTTTGCGGCGCTTGCGTACGGCTGGTGGCACTGGACGCACGGAGGGCCGCAGAAGGATGCGCTGCGGCCCATCACGCGACTCACGCCCGGCGGCTGGGTCGGCGCGGTGGGGGCCTCGATCCTCGGCGGGTTCGTCTGGGGCTGGTACCTGCGCCATTACACGGATGCGGCCATGCCTTATCGCGATGCATTCATCTCGAGCTTCAGCATCGTCTCGCAGTGGCTCCAGTCGCGGAAGGTGCTCGAGAACTGGCACGGCTGGATCCTGGTCAACGCGGCTGCCGTGCCCGTGTATTGGATCGGAGGGATGACGTGGTTTGCCGTGCTCTATTTCCTCTTTCTCCTGATGGCGATCGGGGGCTACCGCGAGTGGCGGCGGGACCTGGCAGGGAAGGGGGCCGCGCGTGCCTGAACGGATCGTGATCTTCGGGCCGGAGTCGACGGGCAAGACGACGCTTGCGCGACGGCTTGCGGGACATTTCGGCGAACCCTGGGCCGAGGAGTATGTCCGGCGCTATTGGGACGAACATTCGGGCAACATCACGGCCGCCGACCTGGACGCGATCGCGCGGGGACAGGTGGCCGCGGAGGACGCCGCGGCCGCGCGCGCGCGCCGTCGGGTATTCCTGGATACGGATCTCCTCACCTGCACGATCTGGGACGACCTGCTGTTTCCGGGGGCCTGTCCCGGCTGGGTTCGGGAGGAGGCGGACCGTCGCGCCCGGGACACGGCACTCTACCTGCTGTGCTCGACCGACGTTCCCTTTGCTGCCGACCCCCAGCGCTGTTTTCCCGATCCCGAGGACCGCGAGCGCTGCATGCGGCTGTGGCGCGACACGCTTACCCGGCGCACGGACCGGATCGTGCAGATCGGCGGGGATTGGGACCAGCGTTTCCGCGCCGCCTGCGACGCGGTCGACCGCCTGGGTGGAAATGCCTGAAACGGTTTCTGGGATTGCGCTTTTTCGGCGCATTCTTTGAGGGAGCAGGCATGTCGGATGCATTGACCGAGGATTATTTGAACCGCTTCGGCGCCCTGGGGCGGCTGTACGGCCGCGGCGCGCTCGAGAGGCTCGCCGCCGCGCACGTCTGTGTGGTCGGGGCGGGAGGGGTCGGCTCCTGGACCGTCGAGGGACTCGCCCGCAGCGGGATCGGACGACTCACTCTCATCGACCTGGACGACGTGTGCATCACGAACGTCAACCGCCAGTTGCCCGCGCTCGACGGTCAGATCGGCCGACCCAAGGTCGAGGCCCTCGCCGAACGGGTGCGCCTCATCAACCCGGGCTGTCGCGTGGGAGCCCGGAGCGCGTATTTTACGGCCACGACTGCGTCGTCGCTTCTGACGGACGACATGGACTGCGTGGTGGACGCGATCGACGCCATGTCGGCCAAGGCCCTGCTGGTGGCGACCTGCCATCAGCGGAATCTGCGGTGCGTGTGCATCGGCGGTGCCGGCGGAAAACGCGACGGTACACGGATACGCCGCGGCGATCTGGGGGAGTCCGTCGGCGACGAACTGCTCCGCCAGGTGCGCAAGAAGCTACGCCGCGATCATGGCTTTGCGCGTGGCGAAGGCCAGCGCTACGGGATTCGGTGCATCTATTCCCAGGAGAAGCCCGTTTATCCGTGGGCGGATGGCACCTGCCAAACCGAACGGGAGCCCGGTTCCAACCTGCGCATGGATTGCTCGAGCGGCCTGGGTTCTGCGGTTGCGGTTACCGCCGCCTTCGGCCTCGCCGCCGTCGGCGAGGCCATCGACCTGATCCTGGGTCGCGACGCGTGCGCCAGCCCGGACGTTGCGGAGAGGTCAGCCGCCACCGTCCGTGGCGCTGGCGCCTGAGCCGGGCGTCCCGCCTCAGAATCGCCCAAGGAGGTCCGCCGCCCGCGTGCTCGGCGGGATATGAAATAAGTTTCTAATCGAGCGCCTCTTAAGCCTTCTGAATGGCTGGGACAACGGATCTCCCAAGAGCTCATGAATTCGAGGCTTATGTCATATTGCAGTGTTTTCTAAGCCGCTGCAGTGTGTAATTTTGGCTCGACAAATGGGACTAGAATAAGTAAGCCTTACTGCTTACGGCCGAGGTGCCAAAAGTAACTATTTCTTCAACTACAAAACATGACGAAACGCGTTCTGCCGCTTCGAAAATTCATTAAGCCGAGTTTCGAATCTCTCATCGAAAAGAAAAGGGACAACGGGGAGTTCAATCAAGACGAGATTCGATATATCATTGATAGCACGCTGGATGGTGAGATGCCCAAACACCAGCTCGCGGCGCTTCTGATGGCGATCTATTTCGCGAACATGTCCGCCCAGGAGACTGCGGATTTGACCGAGGAGATGATGCTTTCCGGTGAGGTGATCGACCTCTCCCATATCGCGAAGCCGAAGATCGACAAATACTCGACGGGCGGCATCGGCGACAAGACCTCGCTGGTCCTGGTGCCCCTCGCGATGGCGGCGGGCGTCGTGGTGCCGATGATGTGCGGTGCGGAGCACGACTATGTGGTCAGCACGCTCGACAAGCTCGGCGCGATCACGGGGTTCAAATCGAACCTGTCGAACGAACAGTTCGCGAATCAGCTCTCCCGCATCAACGGTGCGATCTGTGCGCAGACCGCCGACCTCGCGCCGGCTGACGCCAAGTTCTATGAGATCCGGAAGGAGACGGGCACAATTCCCAGCCTCCCGCTGATCACCGGTTCCGTGCTGTCCAAGAAACTGGCCGAGGGGGCCGAAGGCCTCGTGATCGATGTGAAATGGGGCAACGGCTCCTTCATCAAGGATCTCGAGCAAGCCAAGCAGCTCGCCCGCTCGATGACGCGGGTTGGGCGCTCGATGAAACGCCGCTGCGTCGCACTCGTCACCGACATGAACCAGCCCCTTGGCGATTCCGTCGGAACCTCGCTCGAAATCAAGGAGGCGCTGCAGCTGCTCAAGGGCGAAGGTCCCGAGGACATGAAGGAGCTCGTCCTCAAGCTCGGCATGGAAATCGTCCGCCTGGCCGGCGTGGCGGGCTCGACGCTCTCCGCCAAGCAGACCGTCCAGCGGCACCTCAACGACGGTTCCGCGCTCGAGAAATTCAAGGAGCTGGTGAAGGCGCAGGGCGGCGACACGAGCTTCATCGACCACCCGGAAAAATTCCCGCAGGCGAAGCACATTCGCAAGCTGCCCGCTCCGAAGCGCGGCTACGTACACACGATCAGCGCGGCGATGATCGCGCAGGGTGTGCATCTGCTCGGCGCGGGCCGCGACTCTCACGGCAAGATCGATCACTCGGTCGGTGTTTCGGAGATCAAGAAGGTCGGCACGCAGGTCAAGCAGGGCGAGCCGCTGATGATGATCCACTACAACGACGAGTCGAAGCTCGAGCAGGCGCTCAACTACTTCAAGGACGCCTACCGTCTCGCGCCGAAGCGCCCGAATCCGCCTCCGCTCGTGGTCGAGCGCGTGGCCTGAGGCCGCCTCGCAACCGTCGTTCTCATTTCGAAGCGAAGCCCGCGGGCTTCGCTTCTTTTTTGGGGGGCCTCTCGTGGGTACAGCCTAAAAACCGCAATTGAACCACAGAGACACCGAGGGCACAGAGTCAGAAGACACAGTGAGAGACTGCCTCATGCCTCACCTCGGAGATGAATGGGGTTGGAGGCAAAAATCCCCTTCAATTGTCTTTCTCCGTCAGCTCTTCTCGTCCGCCCTAGCCTTGGCGGAGATGGATGCCTCCGTGGATCCGATCCAACTGGGTTTTATCGGCTCAGGAATAGACGAGCAGGCGCTGGCTGATAGGGGCGATCAGGTTGTGGTTCCTGATCTTCATGATCATGGCCTGGTTGAGGGGCTGGCCCTCGCCGATGAGCAGCATGCCATGCGGGCTGTGCAGTCCGGTGGCGAGCACCATGCCGGGTTGCAGCTCCTCGAGCATCACCTCGCGCACCTGGCGCGGGAGATTCACGATGTGGGTCGTCTGGAGGAAAAGCCGCACGGCCTCCGGATCGAGCGCCTTGCCGGATTCGGACAGGACGACCTCGACCGCCTGGTCCCGGGGTAGCCCGCTCTCGACGTAGATCACGGCGACTGCGAGGCACCGGGCGAGCCAGGGGATGGAGGTGGCGCGGAGATTGTCGGGATAACCTTCGCCGTCGAAGCGCTCGTGGTGTGCGCGCACGACTTCGCCGACCGTCGGGCGGGGATCGACGTAGGCCGCGAGGGTCTGGCTGAAGATGGGATGGGTGTGGAGCGTCTCCCGCTCGCGCTCAGTGAGTCGGTCCGGGTGCTGGCGAAACGCGCGGAGCAGCTCCCGGGACACGCCGATGAGCCCGATATCGCAGAGGCGCGCGCTGGACAGGAGGATGCTTCGGTCCTCGGCTGAAAAGTGGGGGGATTCGCAGAGCTTGCGTGCGATCTCGACGAGTTCCTTGGTCTGGCCGCCGAGCATTTCGTCGTAGGTGCTGAGCACGCGCGTGCACAGCTCGAGGGAATGGTCGTAGCTTTCGGCGAGCCGGGCGTTC
>JAJXYI010000332.1 GCA_021780625.1 bacterium
ACGACAACTGCCAGGCCCACCGCGAATTCACCTCGAGACTGGACGTCTGGGTCTCCCGCCTTCAGCAGCAGGGCGCAAACACGAGCCTCGTGCTCGAGGTGTTCCGTGAAACCTCCGGATGGATACGCGCGCACATCATGCGCATCGACTGCCAGCTCCGGACCTGCAAGGCCTGACGGCCTCCGAGACGCGTCCCCTGGACACAAAAAAGCCCGGCTCGTCGAAGGCCGGGCTTTGTCGTGATTAGTCACTGCGCCGTCCGCCCGACCCCATCAACTGCAGGATCAGGTAGAGGAGCTGGCCGATCGTGGTGACGAGTGCCGCCACATAGGTCAGTGCCGCGGCGTCGAGCGTCTCATTCACGCCGTGAATCTCGTCGGAATCGAGGATGCCGAGGTTCACCAGCTGCAGCTTCGCGCGCCGGCTCGCGTCGAACTCAACCGGCAGGGTGACAAACTGGAAGACCGCGATGGCGAGGAGCGCGACGATGCCTAGCTTCAGCATCAGGATGCCGAAGAATTGCGAGCCGATCAGGAACGCCATGAAAAGGCCAAAGCTCATCACGAAGCCCGCGACCGGCGCGGCGATCTGGGCCGCCGGAACCAGGGTCTGGCGGATCCGCATCATCGCGTAGCCTTCCTTGTCCTGAATCGCATGCCCCGCCTCGTGCGCGGATACACCGAGCGCCGCCAGGCTCGTCCCCCGGAAATTGTCGGAGGACAGCGCCAGCCGCCGGTTCACCGGATCGTAGTGGTCGGTCAGCATGCCGTCGACCTCCACGACCTCGACTCCATTAATGCCCGCCGCACGCATGACGGCCTCGGCAGCCTCGGCGCCCGTGATTCGACCACGGGACTGAATCTGCAGGTTCTTGTTGTAGGCTCTCGACACGCGGTACTGCGCGTAAAGCCCGAAGACCAACGGTACGATCAGTAGAGCAATCCAAGCGAGTATCATGATAGAAAAGGGACAGTTGTTACCCCCGGTGAGTTCGAGGGCATTCGAAACATTAGCAGAAAACAGCCCAGTTGTCTTCAGGGGAAGCCCGCCGTCGGCGGATCCAGATTAGCATCTTTTAATCAGCTTCTTACGTAATCAATAGTCGGAAGCTTGGAATTTATTCCAGCCATTGGAATGCGTCAGGCTGACTCCAGGGCGTGCGTTGAAGGCGGGACTATGGCTCAAACTTGCCCACCTTTAGGCTTTCACGGCCTCCGGCCTCGGGTTCTAGTGGCGCCCTCCTCGCAAAGCCCAGACTCCCCACCGCACGACCTGTGAAGACCTTCGATCGTTACCTCCTCCGCGAGTGGTTCCAAATCATCGGCGTAGTTGTCGCCGCACTGCTCGGTCTTCTGCTCGTCCAGGTGATGTACACGGACCTGGCGCCGCTCCTCACCGCAGGCGCGACCTTCATGGACGTGACGGTGTATCTCGCCGTGGCGGTCCCGAGCTTCCTGGCACTGCTGATGCCCCTCACCCTGCTGGTGTCGTTGCTCTATGTATTCGGGCAGCTCCACAGGAATCACGAATTCACGGCCATGCGCGCGTCGGGCGTCAGTCTCGCCCGCATTTCGGTGCCGGTCTGGTGTGTGGGCATCGTCTGCTGCGGACTCACCCTCTGGCTCAACAGCACCATCGTCCCGTGGTCGGTCGAGCAGTCGCGCCAGATTCGCGAACGCGTCGAATTCCGACACGAGGCGGCCAGCCGTTCGGCCGACGAGATCGGCGCGCGCACCAGCGTCGCCTTCGACAATCGGAGCGCCGGCCGGCTCTGGTTCATGGACCGCTACAGTCTTTTCACCCACAAGGCGTACGGCATCAGCCTGTCCTTCCTCGACGCACAGCGCCGCGAAACCCGCCGGATCGTGGCCAGCCAGGCCTGGCGGGACGCCGACGGGAAGGGCTGGACCTTCCGCAACGGACGCGACTACCGCTTCGATCTCGACAGCGGGGAGATCGTCGCCAACTCGCCGTTCAGGACAATGACCTTCAGGGGCGTGACCGATGATCCTTCGCTCATGCTCCTCATCGATCGCAAACCCATTGATCTATCGTTCTGGGAACTCCGGCGGCTCATCGGGTACCTGCGCTCGGTCAACAGCACCAAGGCAGTGCCCTACGAGGTCCGTTACTTCGGCCTGCTCGCCGACACCCTCGCTCCGTTGATTGTCATCGGTCTTTCGGTTCCCTTCGCCGTGTCCGGAGTGCGAGTCAACCCCGCGGTCGGCATCTCCAAGTCGATCGGCCTGTTCGCACTCTATTACCTCCTCGCCCAGCTCGGCGGAACCCTCGCAGCCAAGGGCGTCATCACGCCCGAATGGGGCGCCTGGCTTCCCAGCCTGGGCATGAGCGGCCTCGCCTTCTGGTTCTTCCTCAGGCTGCGCTGACCCGCCTCGGATCGCACGGTCCATGCCAGGGCCGATTGGCCTGCCTTTCATCGTCACCTGTGATACCTGACCATTCCGGTAATCATCGCAAGAACGCGTATTTTGCGTGATTCATTAGTGGCTTTAAGTCAGGCGATTCCAATGCCTGGAACTTTTAATACTCCAAAACTTAGGAATTCGCTTGCAAATACCCTACCACGCAAATGTAGATTAATTTCATGAAACTCTCCAAGAAAGGCGAATATGCGCTCCGAGCCCTCATCGATCTTGGAATCGCCGCCTCGGTCGGTCGGGAGCTCGTGAGGGTCTCCGAAATCGCCGAAAAGGAGAAGATGTCGGTCAAGTTTCTCGAGCAGGTGATGCTCCAGCTCCGCGAAGCCGGCTTCGTGGAAAGCGAACGTGGAAAGTTCGGCGGCTACCGCCTCGCACGGCCGTCATCCAAAATATACCTGGGAGAAATCGTCCGACTCATCGACGGCCCCCTCGCACCGATTGGCTGTGTCTCACAAACCGCCTACACCCCCTGTTCATGCCCGGACGAGGCTCACTGCGGTCTGCGCATGGTGATGCTCGACGTCCGAAATGCGATCGCGGGAATCCTTGATCGCTACTCGCTTGCGCAAATCGTGGAAGTGACGACCCGAAAGTTGCGCCGCGACGGTCAAGCGCTGCCATTCTCCCAGCCACCCGCGCGTTCCGCGTCCGCGGAAAACCGTACGCGCCGGCTGCACGACGGGATCCTCGATGAACTTCAGGAGGAGTACTCCATATGAAGCTTTCCACCCGCATCGCCGCGATTGTCGGGATCCTGGGAGGCGCCGCCGCGTTGGTCGGCGTTGTATCAGGCCGCGACACCAAGCCAGCCAGCACCACGCGTGTTCTTCGCGTGGGTTATTTTCCCAACGTCACGCATGCCCAAGGAGTCATCGGCGCAGAGACCTCGCGCGAAGGCCGAGGCTGGTTTGAAAAGCGGCTCGGCCCAGGAGTGAAGATCCAGTGGTTCGCCTACAATGCGGGTCCGAGCGCCATGGAGGCACTCTTGGCGGGTTCGATCGACATGACGTATGTCGGACCCAATCCCGCCCTGAATGTCTACATCCGCTCCGCTGGCGATGAGGTGCGCGTCATGTCCGGGGCCGCCGAAGGCGGCGCCGCACTGGTAATCCACCAGGATTCGCGGATCGCGTCCGCCGCCGATTTCAAGGGGCGTCGCATCGGCACGCCCCAACTCGGAAATACCCAGGACGTGGCCGCCCGCTCGTGGTTCAAGGCTCACGGCCTGCAGGTCACCCTCACCGGCGGCGATGTTCAGGTGATCCCCACGGCGAATCCTGATCAACTCACCCTCTTCTCCCAGGGTCGCCTCGACGGAGTATGGACCGTCGAACCTTGGGTCTCGCGGTTGGTGCTCGAAAGCAACGGTAAGGTCTTCCTCGCCCAGTCGGATGCGGTCACCACCGTCTTGGTCGCGGCGGTCCGGGCCCTTCGGGAGAAACCCGCGCTGGTCGCCCGTTTTGTCGAAGCGCACCGTGAGCTCACCGAGTGGATCAACGCCCATCCCGACGAGGCCAGGGAACTCGTGCGTACGGGCCTCGCCGCCGAGACCAGGAGGGCTTTCTCCGCCGCCCTCATGGCGTCAGCGTGGTCCCATCTCAAATTCACCGACAAGGTCCCCGTCCGGCGATTCGAGACCCTCGTACGCGACGCACAGTCCGTCGGATTCCTCCGCAATGCGATCCCCCTGGATCGCCTATTCAGCCGAAGGCCATGACCCTGGAAACCGAACTTCGGAACGAATCCCCCTCCAAACTCGCCGTGCGGCGCATCTCGAAGCGCTTCTCCACGAGAGGTCGGGCGGTGCACGCGCTGGACGATGTGTCGCTCGAAGTCAGCGAGGGCGAGTTCGTCTGTCTCGTGGGACCGTCCGGATGCGGGAAATCTACCCTGCTTAACATGATCGCGGGGCTCGAATTGCCAGACGAGGGCGAGGTTCTGTCCGACGGCCATCGCGTCAACACGCCCGGTCGCGACCGAATGGTGATGTTTCAGGAGTCCGCGCTGTTTCCTTGGCTCGACGTGCTGGGCAACGTGCTCTTCGGCCTCCGGCTCAAGCCCGGCCTCACCACCGCGGAACGGCTCGACGTCGCGCGCTTCTACCTGAATCTGGTCGGCTTGGAGAAGTTCAGCCACGCTTACGTCCACGAACTCTCTGGCGGGATGAAACAGCGCGTGGCTCTCGCCAGGGCCCTTGCGCCGAACCCAAGGGTGCTGCTGATGGACGAACCCTTCGCCGCGCTCGACGCACTGACCCGCGAGCAATTGTACGGAGACCTCCAGCGCATCTGGGCCGAACGCCGCAAGACGATCGTGTTCGTGACCCACAACGTCCGCGAGGCCGTCTGCCTCGGCGATCGTGTGGTCCTGTTCTCCCCTCATCCCGGGCGTATCCGCGAACACTATCACATCGATCTCCCTCGCCCGCGGGACATCAACAGCGTGAACCTCGCCGCCTACGCCTCGGAAATCATGACCGCGCTGAAGCGACACACCGCCAACTCCAACGGGGATGTAGCCGAATGAAACGATTCCTCAGAGCCCTGTTCTTCTTCGCCCTGATGATCGGCGTCTGGCAGGCGATCTTCATGGCCCGGATCTGGTCGCCGGTGCTCGTGCCCTCTCCGCTCAGCGTTGCCCGATACCTCGAGAGCGCGACTTTGGATGGCACGCTCATCAGTGCGACGATCGTGACCCTCCGTCGGTTGTCGATCGGCTACGTCGTCGGTATCCTGCTGGGCCTGCCCCTGGGGCTTCTGACAGCGCGCTTCCGGGTCATCGGCGACACGCTCGGTCTCATTGCACTCGGCCTGCAGACGCTTCCCAGCGTGTGCTGGGTGCCGCTTTCGCTCCTCTGGTTCGGCCAGACCGAGACAGCGATGTTCTTCGTCGTCGTGATGGGCACGCTCTGGTCGATGATCATCGCAACCGAAAACGGCGTTCGCAACGTCCCCCCCATCTTCGCCCGAGCCGCACGGACCATGGGGTCGAGCGGACTCCACACCTGGACCCACGTCATGCTGCCCGCCTCGCTCCCGTTCGTGGTGTCCGGCATGAAGCAGGGCTGGGCCTTCGCCTGGCGCTCGCTGATGGCGGCCGAAATCTATGTCACTATCCTCAGCGGCTTCGGCCTGGGTCACCTGCTGCACTATGGACGCGAGCTCAATGCGATGGAGCAGGTGATCGGAATCATGCTCGTGATCATCGTGATCGGCCTGCTCGCGGACAAAATCCTCTTTTCTCCCTGGGAGCGCTTCCTCCACCGCCGGTGGGGGACCGAGAAGGCCTGAGTCCGACCCCTTTCCCGTAACTGAAGCTAGCAACCAAACAAAGAGAACAACCACATCCCACTCGAAAACCCATGAAGATCCATAACGACATCACTGAAACCATCGGCAATACCCCGCTCGTGCGCCTCAATCGCACGGCCAAGGAACACGGCGCGCTCGCCGACGTCGTCCTCAAGCTCGAGTTCTTCAATCCCCTCTCGAGCGTGAAGGACCGCATCGGCTTTGCGATGATCGACGACGCGCTCAAGTCCGGGCGTATCAACAAGGACACCGTGCTCATCGAGCCGACCTCAGGCAATACGGGCATCGCCCTCGCGTTCGTGGCTGCCGCCCGGGGCCTCAAGCTGGTCCTCACGATGCCGGAGACCATGAGCATGGAGCGCCGCAAGCTCCTGAAGGTCCTCGGTGCACGCCTGGTCCTGACCGAAGGACCCAAGGGAATGAAGGGCGCGATCGCCAAGGCCGAGGAGCTCGCCGCCAAGATCCCGAACAGCGCCATCCTCCAGCAATTCGCCAATCCCTCGAATCCCGCCATCCACCGCCGCACGACTGCGGAAGAGATCTGGCGCGATACCGACGGCAAGGTCGACATCGTCGTGTCCGGCATCGGCACCGGTGGCACGATCACCGGCGTCGGCGAAGTCCTCAAGGAGCGCAAGCCCGGCGTGAAGATCGTCGCCGTCGAGCCCGATGGCTCGCCGATCCTCTCAGGGGGGCAGCCCGGACCGCACAAGCTTCAAGGCCTCGGCGCAGGATTCATCCCGCCGGTCTTGAATACGAAGGTGTACGACGAAGTGATCCGCGTGAAGGAGGCCGACTCCGCCCCCATCTCCAAACAGGTCACCGTGCAGGACGGCATTCCGGTCGGCATCTCGTCGGGCGCCGCCATCTGGGCCGCCCTTGAGCTCGCCAAGCGCCCGGAGAACGCCGGCAAGCTGATTGTCGCGATCATCCCCTCCAGCGCCGAACGCTATCTGTCGACCTGGCTCTTCGCGGACATCAACACCGAGAGCGACTCCGTGGACGACCTTATCCCGGCCGCCAAGTAATCGGTCGTCAAAACGATCCCCTTGCCACAAAGCCCGGCTCACCAGCCGGGCTTTTTCATCCTATATGAGGCACTTGGATTTGAACCACGGAGACACAGAGAACACGGAGAAATACAATTGGGCGGAAGTTATATATCGAATCTCTTTCACAACCGAGGTGAGCGCCGATTCCGTCCCTTGCTTTGAGTTCGGGCTCTGTGATCGCTATGTCTCTGTGGTTCAATTTTGGTTTTTGGGTTCATCCGATCACGCCGCCCGGACGCGGCGCAGACGAAACGCGGCGGCACCGTCATGCCCGGTCTCCCAGGGGAGACTCACCGCCGAGTCTTCCCGGACGAACTCAGTGCCCCGCTTTTTCAAGAATTGTTCGATCACGCCTTCGTTCTCATCGCGGTCGATGCTGCACGTCGAATATACGAGGCGGCCTCCAATCTCGACACGTGCCGCAGCGGCCTCGAGCAGGCGGAGCTGATTCCTGGCGTGTTTGGCGAGGTCGGACTCCTCAAGGCGCTCCTTGACGTCCACCCGATGCCGCATGACGCCGGTATTCGAACAGGGCACGTCAATCAGCACCGCGGCGTAAAGTTGCGGCAGCCCGCGATCGGACAGCAATGCCGACAGGCCCTCGCCAAGATCGGCGGACAAGACCGTGCACTCCACTCCCCGCACGCGGCCCAGATTCTCCACCAGCCGCTCTTGGCGTTCGCCGGGAAGGTCCACCGCGACAATCCTGCCGCTGCCCATGCGATCGGCGATCATGACGCTCTTGCCGCCGGGCGCCGCGCACAGATCCAGCACCACCTCGCCTGGCTTCGGATCAAGCAGTCCAACCGGCAGCCGAGTCGAAGGGTCCTGCACATAGAGGCGGCCCTCGCCAATCAGCGTCTCGATCTCGGCCCAATGGCCCGACTCGGGCACATAAAATCCCTCCCACGGAGTCGCTTTGAGCCAGTCGGGAAGCCCCTCGGCGCCCGCAGGCCTCCAGCGAACCGTCACCTGTCCGGGCATCTGATTCCATTCAAGAAGCTTTCGGGTGGCGGCGGCTCCAAAACCCGCCTGCCAGCGACGGACGAGCCACTCGGGATGCGAGAAATATTCGGCCAGCCGATGCGAGGGCGCCAGGAGCTCCGGCACAGGCTCGGCCGCCAGGTCTTCGGAGAGGCGGCGCAGGACGGCGTTCACCAAACCTGATTCCGAGGGGGCGATCAGGCGTTTCGACTGATCCACGGCGTGATGCACGACCCGGGCGCAAACACCCACGGGGTCCGCTTCGTGGCGCTGCCCCTCGATCAACTCGAATCCGCCGACCAACAGCACCGCCATCACGACATCGCGCGGCCGCTTGGTCACCCGCCGCCGAAGGAGTCGCTCCAGACGAAGGTGGTGCCGGATTACTCCATAGACAAGATGCTGAACCCGGGCGCGTTCCGCTCCCGCAAGCCCCGGAGGCAGCCGGTCCATGAGTTCGTCCACACGGTTTTGCTGTTCGAGCCAGCGACGTATCCGGTCCGCCGCAATCGTCCAGGCGGACGGAGGGCGCGACACCATGGGTCGTGCGTTTGGGCTCATGCGGCGGGCTTCATACTCAGTTTGACAAGGTTCGGCATTATCCGCTCAACTTGTCGTTTCTGGCCCATCATATCGCAACCATGAATTCTGA
>JAJXYI010000409.1 GCA_021780625.1 bacterium
GCCAGCGCATCAAGCCCGTCATCGGGACGCTCCAGATGCTCGAGCACCTCGCACGCCGAAACAAAGTCCGAGCGCTGCGCCTCACCCAGGTCGTAGATGCTCAGGCGCTCGAACTGAATCGTCGGATTCCTCCTGCGTGCCACCTCCAGAATGCCGGCCGAGAAATCCGCGCCCCGAATTTCCCCGAGGCCGCAGTCGCGAAGCAGCGCGGTCGTCACGCCCTCGCCGCACCCGACGTCCAGCGCCGTGCGGCAATCCGCCGCGCACGACCGCGCCAGCTCCCGGAGCGTATCCAGAAAGCGCCGCACGAGCAGCCGCTGGATCGGGTTGCGACTCTCGTATTTGTTCCAGGTGCCGGCTTCGACGCCGTCTTCGATTAGGTGACTCATGATGGCGGCCGGCGGAACTTCAGCCGCCGTCGCGCTCGACACCCGGGAAGCCCAGGCGCTCAGCGACGTAGCGAACCCCGTCGGTCGCTCCATGCTTCCGGATGAACAGCTCCGCGAGCAAGCCAAACGACACAAGCTGGGCGCCCATCAAGACACACAGGATGCCCAGGAAAAGCAGGGGGCGGGTGCCGATCGGCCCCTCGCGCAGGAACCACAGCGCCGACAGATACCCGAGTTGAAGGAATCCCAGCGTGCCGAGCGCCAGACCCAGTCCCCCGAACAGATGGGCCGGACGCGCGCGGTAACGCGTCGTCGCCATGACCGTGAACAGGTCGAGCATTCCGCGCGAAAGGCGCTCCCAGCCGTATTTGGACCTGCCATGCGCCCTCGCCCGGTGCCTCACCGGGATCTCGGCGACCCGATATCCCAGGTTGTCGGCCAGCACCGGAATGTAGCGGTGCAGTTCGCCGTAGAGGTCCAGCGACTTCACCACCTCGGTCCGGTAGGCCTTGAATCCACAATTGAAATCGTGAAGCCGGAGTCCGGATACACGCGACGTCACCCAGTTGAAGAACCTCGAAGGCAGGACTTTCCCCGGCGGGTCGTGGCGGACCTGCTTCCAGCCGGAGACGAGATCCCAGCCCTCGTCGAGCTTCGCGAGCATCCGCCCGATCTCGGACGGGTCGTCCTGCAGATCCGCGTCGAGTGTCACCACCGCATCACCGCGCGCGGCCCGGAAGCCCTGCCCCAGCGCAAAGGCCTTGCCGCAGTTTCGCCGGAGGCGAATCGCCCTGAGCGGCAGGGTCGCCTCGCCACTGGCGCGATTCAACAATTCCCAAGTCCCGTCCGTGCTGCCATCGTCCACGACGATGACCTCGGCGAGGCGATAGGACGCAGAGGCGCTGGCCTCGCGTATCGCGGCCAACAGTTCCGGCAGGGATTCGGCTTCGTTGTAGGCCGGCACGACAATGGATACGGCCGACGTCGTCAGGGGAGTAGGCATGACAGCGGATGCGCCGCGCGGTCAGGGGGGATAATTCAGGCCGTCGGCAATGCTTTTCCAGGTTTTCTCGGGAGCGGGAAACAGAAGATGGTAGGCGGGCCGCGTTCCGATGCCCTGCTGGGGCGGCCCGGGAGGCTTGGGATGCAGGACGCGGCCGCCAATCGTGAGCGGGCGCGTGACTCGGACGAAATTCATGCCCTCCCACTCGAGCCAGATGAAAGATCCGTCCTTCAGCACCGGCCACTCCGCCGGCGTCCGCCACGGCGGGGTTTCGAGCTGCACCGAGCCGTCCGGCAGCGTCCGGGTCTTCATCCCGAGGAACGACGAATAGACCGCCGGCGGCTGCTTCCAAGAGGCTGGATATCTGAAGATGGAATGGAAGAAAACCGAGGAGTACGACACCATCCACGACGCCGGGAAGGCCTCCGTCGTCGGACGCGGCTCCGACGGCACGCCACCCGGAGGATCCGAGTCGACGATGATGGTGACCCCGTCGCCCGCATCGCGCGTCATGTCGATCACCCGCTGCCAGAATTGCTTTTGCAGGCGCCAGTCCCGGATCATTTGCGTCTGCTGAATCTGCACGCCGACTGCCACGAGCAGGGAAAAGTAAGCGACGGTTGCAAAGGATGCGATTCGTGCCAGCCAGCGCGGGGCGCGGGACATGGCCGCGAGCACCGACGCGATGACAATCGAAAACCCAAATCCGCTCGGGATGTGCATCGCGCTCAGGCGACCAAGGGTCACGACGGGCGGATAATAATCCTCATTCCAGCGATAGAGGTAGGGCACCAGCACGAAAATCCAGCCGATGACAAACAGCAACGCCTCCCGTCTCAGTCCGTCCGACTCAGGCGTGCCGGGCTCCCGTCCGCGTTCCGTCGGTCTCACGCCGAGGAAGAGGACCGCAGCCGAGATGACCACGATCGCCCAAGTGTAGGGCGTGCCCGCGGTGAGGGCATCCCAGGGGCGGCTGACGTCGATATGAAAGTTTGTCCAGGCACCGATCCAGGGGGCCAGCGCCGCCTTGTGAAGCACATCACCGAGACTCGCGATCATCTGCGACGCGCGGTCGTCCCCGAGATGGCGACGGAGAAGCATCACCCCTACGAATACCGCGGCGAGCGCCGCCCAATAGCGTGCCAGTCCCTTCCAGGACCAACCGCGTTTCGACAGCAGATCCCAGATTGGGAAGACGCCGAAGAGGAGAAAATAGGGCTCGTAAGTCACCAGCACCAACGCCGCCATCAGTACGCTGAGCGTGCGGTACCTTCCCTGATAGATCCTGAGGCCGGCGAGCATCATCATAAGCACGATGAAATAATTGGTCATGTGCATGATGATCGCCCCGGAGGCATCCGCGGGGTTCAACACGAAGAAAAGCGCGCCACACAGGGCCGGCCCAAAGGCGACGTAGACCCGAAGAAAACGATAAATGCAGAACGCAGAAAGGGACGAGATCGCGAAGAGGAGGAGATAAAATGTGCCGAGCGTTCCGGTCTGCGCGCAAAGCCAGGTCAGGGTTGGGTTGATCAGCCACCAGCCAGGACGCCCCTGCGGCCAACTTTGGATCGCGTAAACCGCGTTGTAATACAGATGCAGCGCACTCCAATTCGCCGGAATGAGCGTGAACAGGTAGTCGTCCTCGTAGATGCCGAAATGATTGAAGAGGAGAAAATCCGCGACAAAACCGATAACCAGGATCAGGAGCATGGCCCGCACGGATTGAGAGCGCATGCCTGGCCACAAAGACGCAGACGCGGCTGCGCGCCGGGATTCCTCACGGGACGAGGGGCGATTGGAGGCGGGGTCCATGTTGCAGGTTCCGGGGGTGACGCCAGCCTCCTCAGGTTCGATACACCCAATAAATCCTGAGTTGGAATCTCAGGATACCGGGGAATTGATACCCTGCCGGAGGTCGGCAACTGGCTGACTGACTCGGCTGGCGGGCCGAAAAATGGAGCCAACAGTCGGAATTGAACCGACGACCCACGCTTTACGAAAGCGTTGCTCTACCAGCTGAGCTATGTTGGCTTGAGATTGAAGAACAACCGCTTGCGGTTGCACCTCAGCTCCCGGGAGGAAGCATTCACGACTCGACGATTTGACCGTAGCGCACCGTCCGGAGATCCGGGCGGCGTGAAAGGCAGTACCAGTCGGCGATGTCGAAGAACCTTTCTCCGAGAGAGGAGAAGGGCGGGTATTACGCGTTGCGTCGCCGCGGTGACAAGCAATTTCGGAGCGGTATTTCCTCCGCACGGGCAAATGCGGTCACTTGAGCGCAAGGACGACCGCCCCGCTGGTTATCAACGCAGCGCCCAGGCAGGTGCGCCAGGTCAATGACTCGCCGAGAAATGCAGCGGCAAAGACGAGCACAAAGACCACGCTCAGCTTGTCGATCGGCGCAACCTTCGACGCCTCTCCAAGCTGGAGCGCCCTGAAATAGCACAACCAGGAAAGCCCCGTCGCCAGACCCGATAGCGAAAGGAATACCCAGGTGCGGGCGTGCAGGCGCATCACGGTCCCAGGGTCCTCCGTCGCCAGGGCCACCGCCCACGCAAAGACCAACACCACCGTCGTGCGAATCGCCGTCGCCAGGTTCGATGGAACACCCTCCACTCCTATCTTTGCCAACACCGCCGTGCCACCGGCAAACACCGCCGCGAGCAGCGCCCAGAAAAACCAGTTCATGCCGCGACAATCATCGCCGTCACGCGGAAGGCAAGCCGACCTCAACCCGAGGCCCGCGAGGTCGGCCTCTCCCGGCCAAAGACCGAAGCTGATCCAGGCGGGGGGCCGCTTTATCTGGGATCAGGCTCGCGCGCACGTCCGACCTGGCTCTATTTCCCCTCCCTGTCCCGTGCCACTTTCCACAGACCTCTTCGATTACGACCTTCCCTCCCACCTGATCGCGCAGACACCGGCTGATCGGCGGGATCAGTCGCGCCTGCTCGTCGTCGACCGCAAGGCCCGGCGCCTTGAGCATCGCCGATTTTCGGACCTGCCCGACTACCTGACCTCGGACGACATCCTGGTGCGAAACACGGCCTCGGTGCTCCCCGCCCGTCTCAAGGCGCGCCGACCAACCGGCGGCGAGGTCGAATGTTTCCTCCTGCGCCCCGAACCTGGGCATCCAGGCCAGTGCTGGTGGTGCCTGACCCGCCCCGCACGCAGGCTCGGCGTCGGCGCGATCTTCAACCACGAGTCCGGAGCCTTCGACGGGACGGTTGTCGAGAAGCGCGACGAAGGAACCTCGCTCATTCGTTTTGAAACCCGGCATCCGGGCGGAATCGTCGCGGTGGCCAACCAGCTCGGCGAGATTCCCCTTCCCCCGTATATCGAACGCTCCGGCCGCGCCGAAGAGCGTTCGAGGGATATCGAACGCTATCAGACCGTGTACGCGAATGCCGCCAAACAGGTGGCCGTGGCGGCCCCGACGGCGGGCCTGCATTTTACGCCGGAGTTGATCGACCGCCTCCGAGACCGGGGCCTGCGTTTCGCAGACCTGGTGCTACATGTCGGACTCGGCACCTTCCGCCCCATCGCGACCGACCACATCGAGGATCATCCGATTCACCGAGAGATCTACGAGGTGCCCGCTCCAGCCCAGGCTCTGCTGTTCAACCCGGGGATAGGCCGGCGGGTCGCGGTCGGCACGACCTCCGTTCGCACCATCGAGGACTTCCTCCGAAAACACCGCGTACCCACCGGTGCGGATCACGCCGACGAAGCCTCCATCTATCTTTATCCGCCCGCCAACTTCCTGGGAACCGACGCCCTGATCACCAATTTCCACCAACCGAGGTCGACCCTGCTCTGTCTGGTATCCGCCTTTCTCACTCCAGGCTCAAATGAAGGCATCGGCTGGCTGAAGGAAATCTATCGCGAAGCGATCGCCCGGGAATACCGCTTTTTCAGTTACGGGGACGCGATGCTGATTCTCTAGCGTGGTTGGCATTGCGGCCCGCGGCATCACGCGCCTAGCATGGGGCCATGCCCGAGGGTCTAGCCGGGATCGCGCGGATCGCTCTCGCCGTCGCAAGGCGGTGCCAGGTCGCCTTGTTGCTCGCCAGCACCGGACTCGCCGCGACGTTCGGAGCCGAGAACCCCGACGGTTCCCACGAATGGCGGATCGGCATCGAGGACTCCAACCCGCCGCTCAGCTATTCCGACTCGCGGGGACAGCCCGACGGTTTCGCACGCGATCTCGTCGAGGCCATTCTCACCGGCGCGCATCTCAAGCCCGTGTATGTGGTGAAACACTGGCCCGAACTGTATCAGGATTTTCTCGACGGACGCATCGACGTCCTGGCGTCGGCCTCCTACTCTCCCGGCCGGCAGGGCGAACTGCTGCTGTCCGCCCCCTATTTCGAGCGGCGCGAGGCCCTGTTCCTGAGGGCGGGACTCGCCCACCGCAACGGCAACGGCCTCCAGGGGCTGCGTCTGGCGGCCGTGGACCGGTCGGCGTCCTTCGACTACCTGGCCTCGCAGGGGCTCGGGGACGACCTGGTCGCCGTTACGAGCATCGATGAGGGGCTCCGGGCGGTCGAGGAGGGCCGCATCGACGGCGTGCTCGGATACCGGACCACCGGATTCCGCAGGATGCGAGACCTGGGACTGCGGAACGTTCGTATCCACGATTTCAATATCCCGGGCATCGCGGGCACGGTTCATTTTGGAGTCCGCCCCGGCCAGGCCTGGCGTCTGCCGATCCTCAATGCCGGCCTCGAGCGGCTCCGCTCCGACGGCACGTACCGGCAGCTCAGGGAGCAGTGGTACGGCGCCTATGAGGCCGGCGGCCTCGTGTTCGCGGATCTGATCCCCTACCTCGTTCCGGGCGTGCTGCTCGTGGTGATCCTTGCCACGGCCTTCGTCGGTCAGCGGCTGCTGTTCAAACGGGCGGCCGAGAGTGAGGAACGTCTCAACCGGGTGCTCGAGGGCAGCAGGCTCGCCTACTGGGACTGGGACCTCAGGAAAGGCGGATTCGTCGTGAGCGACCGGTGGCACCAGTTGCTGGGCGACGAGCCCGGCGCGCAGCGGGTGGAACCCGACTCGCTCGTCCACGCCGCGGCGGCCTCCCATGCCAGTGCCGTGAAGGCTGCGCTGGACGGCCTTCGCGACCGCGGCGTGCGCGTCGACCTGGTGTTTCAGACGCCTCCCGCCAGGGGGAGCCACTGGCTGCACCTCCTGGGAACAGCCCAGCAATGCGATCCCTCAGGCCGGAGCCTGCGCGCCGCAGGCACGCTGGCGGATATCACCGAACGGATGAACGCCGCCGAGGCGTTGAACCTCACGCAGGCACAATACCGACGAACGGCCGATTTGCTTCGGCTGGCCGAACAGGCCGCGCACATCGGCGCCTGGGAACTCGATCCGGGATCGAGCCGGATCCAGCTTTCGGACGAGGCCGCGCGCCTGCTCCGGCTCGATCCCGGGGCGTCCCCGCTCGATATCGCCACGGTCGTCGCGCACCTCTCCCCCGAGTCATCGGTCCAGGCAGAAGCCGCAATCCGCCGGCTCATTTCCAATCAAACCTCATTCGACCTGGAACTCACCCTACCCTCGATCCCGGGGCAGTCCTCCGTGGTCCGCTGGATCGGCCTGGCGGAAGGTGCTGCCGATGGTACCACCCAGTGTTACGGCTCGATCCAGGATATCACCGACCGACGTCGCATGGAAAACGAACGGGCCGCAACTCAGCGACGTCTGCTCGAGGCTCAGCGGCGCGAGGGCCTTGGAGCCCTCGCCGGAGGCGTCGCGCACGATTTCAACAACCTGCTCACGGTCATCCTGAGCAACGCCTCGCTGGCGCGCCTCGATGCACCCGCCTCGCACCCCGGAGCCGATCCGCTCGCTCAGATCGAACGCGCCGCCACCCGAGCCGCAGACCTGTGCCGACAAATGCTGATCTACGCAGGCCAGGCCACGATCGACCCGAAACCGGTGTCCGTGCCCGACCTGCTCGACGAGATGCGAGGCTTGATCGACGTCACAGTTGGACGCCGCAACCGACTGATTCTCGAACCCGGCCCCCGCCCCGCAGCCGTGCTCGCCGATCACCGTCAGTTGCGTCAGTTGATCCTGTCCATCGTCCAGAATGCCGCCGAGGCCTGCGCCCCGGAGGGAGGCACCGTGCGGATCACCTGCAGCGTCGCAGTCCTGTCATCCGATGTCGTCGCCGAGCTCAGGCCTCGATTTGAGACGGACCCCGGTTCGTTTGTCTGCATCGCAATCACTGACGACGGGGTCGGCATGTCGGCCGAGGTGCTCAGCCGCGTGTTCGAACCGTTTTTCTCCACAAAATTCGCGGGTCGGGGCCTTGGACTCGCCGCAGCCCATGGCATCGTCAAGGCCCACCACGGAGCGATCGCCATCGAATCGGAGCCGCACCGCGGCACCACCTTCCGGATCTTCCTGCCTCTGATCCCCGGCAGCGCCACCGGCTCACATCCTACCCGCGTGCGTCCTTCGGAACGACCCGCCGAGTTGCCGCGAACCACCGACCGAGGCTCGGGAAAGGCCGTGCTCGTCGCCGACGATGACGCATCCATTCGGACGGTCGTGGCCATGCTCTCCATGAGGCTCGGTTACCGATGCACCCAGGCCTCCGACGGCTCCGAGGCGCTGACCGTGTTCTCCGGCGATCCCGGCTCCTTCTCCGTGGTGCTGATCGACGTCACCATGCCAGGTCTTCCCGCACAGGAATTGGCCGGTCGCATCCGGGAGATCCGACCCGACATCCGGATCATCCTGATGGGCGGTTATCAGGATCCAGCCGAGTCGAACATACCGACAGCGGCGGGCGTCATGCGTCTTCAGAAGCCTTTCACGGCCAATGAACTGGCGTCGGCCCTCGGACAGTCTGCCAATCAGGTATCGTGACACGATCGTAACCGCCCGGCCATCTGTTCTCCACAGTGTGAAGGCATGCTGTTCACGGTTTCGGAGGTCCTCTCCGATTCCTCATGGTTCGCAACTAGGTTGACATAATGGGAAGAACCGCCCGTCGGGCAGACGGGCGGTTCTTATTTTTCG
>JAJXYI010000191.1 GCA_021780625.1 bacterium
GCGGAAGGCGGGAATCCATTCAACGAGCTCACGCTGCCCGACGCGGTCGTGAAATTCCGCCAGGGCATCGGCCGCCTCATACGCACCGCGGACGACCGGGGGGTGGTCACACTTCTGGACTCGCGGGTCCTCGCCAAAAGCTACGGCCAGCTGTTCCTGGCGGCGCTGCCGATCCAGGCCCACGAGCGGCTCACCACTCGCGATCGCGAATCGCGCTTCCGTCCTTACGTTTGACCGTCCGCGCCTCCGCTCGCCGCTTGCGCCTGCGCCGCCCGGCTGCATGATCGCGACTCCCATGCATCACCGCGCCGCCGCCCTCAGCGACATCGGCCTCCACCGCCGAGAGAACGAGGACCGCTTCGTATGCGACGACCGCCGGGGTTTGTACGGAGTCGCGGACGGCATCGGCGGTCTCCCGCATGGTGAGCTGGCTGCGGCGACCGCCATCGAGGCGGTGGAGCGCCTCGTAGCCCACTCCGCAGCCGAGCGGGCCGCCCAGGACCTCGAGGCCATCATCGCCACCGCCAACGGCGACGTCGTCCAGCAGGGCCGCCAGGTGAGCCCCCTCTACAGCATCGGCACGACGCTGACCTTCGGTCTGCTCCACGGCTCGCTCCTCCGCCTCGCGCACGTCGGCGACTCGCGCTGCTATCAGTTCCGAAGCGGACGCCTGGAACGGCTCACGACCGACCACAATGTCGAAAGCGACCACCGCCTGCGGAACGTTCGCCCGGATCGCGAGGTCGCCTCGGACCGGAACCGCGCCGCGCTCACCCGTTGCATCGGACAGTGGACGACGCCCATCGCCGACCTTTCCGAACACGAGACCCACCCGGGCGACCGGATCCTCTTCTGCACCGACGGCCTGTTCCGCTCGGTCGACGACCTCGAGCTGGCCGCCGCCCTCGCCTCGGCCTCCGACCCAACCCGCACGCTGCGCGATCTCATCGATCTCGCGAATCGGCGGGGTGGATACGACAACGCCACCGCCGTGCTGGTCCTCCTGGACTGAGCCGCCGCGAAATGAAAACGCCGCGCCCCTCGGGGGGACGCGGCGCGGAAAGACGGTTGGGTGCTGCGGTCAGAGCTTCGCCTCGAGCTTGGCCTTGAGCGCGGCCTTCGGCAGCATGCCGACGAACTGCTCGACGACCTGGCCGCCCTTGAAGAGGAGCATCGTCGGGATCGCGCGGATACCGAACTCGGCGGCGAGCGTGTCGTTTTCGTCGACGTTCACCTTCACGATGCGCAGCTTCCCGTCGAGTTCGACGGCGAGCTCCTCCAGGATGGGGGCGATCGCCTTGCAGGGCCCGCACCAGGGCGCCCAGAAGTCGACCAGCACGGGCGTCGCCGCACTGGAAACCGCCGACTTGAAGTTCTCTGTGGTGAGATTGACGATTTTTTCGGACATAGAGTTTTGTGAGTTGGAGGGTATGCCTTGCGCGCGAAATCGCAAATACCGGATCAGCGCGGGGTCGATTTGTGAATGATCTCCGCGAGCTCCCGGTGGTCCACCGAGTCGAGATCCTTGTCCCGGCGCTTAAGCTCCTCGAAGGTCTTGACGGTGGTCTCGGTCATGCGGCTGTGAGTCTCCTCGGACCCGCCCACGAGCACGAATCGCTCGCCGCGGGTGATGCGCTTGTGACCATCCGAGTTGTCCAGACCAACACCGAGGAGTCCGCTTTTGGGACCGGTTTTCTTCTTCTTGCTCACGATTCCACGGTGGCCGGGGGAGTCGGCGTTTCAAGTGGGATTTCCTCCACCGCCTGGATCGCAATGTCCGCAAACGGTTCGGCCTGGGTGAGGCGAAGCCGTTTGAGCCGAGTGAGTTCGAGAACTGCCAGGAAGGTGGCCACGAGCAGCCGCACGGTGATTTTCTCAGGCAGCAGCGCCGTAAAGAGGAACGATTTTTCGGTGCGGATGCGCGTGAGGATCTCCTCCATCTGGTCGGCAACCGTCACCTGCTCGTCCTTGATCTCTCCGATCACGAGTTTCTCGGCCAGCCGGCGAAGGATGATGTTGAACGTGTTCCAGAGATCGATGCGGCCCACACCCAGGAGGGGGCGGTCGTCGAGCTTGAGCACGACCTCCTCGATGTAACGTTCCATGAGGTCCTGGCGCTGGCGGCTGAGCTCGTCGAGCTTGGCCGCGGCCTCCTTGAACTTCTTGTACTGGATCAGCTGGTGGACCAGTTCCCAGCGCGGATCGACCTCCTCGTCGTCGGCATTCGGGTCCACCGCAGCCACCCCGCGCGGAAGCAGCATGCGGCTTTTGATCTCCATCAGGGTCGCCGCCATCACGAAAAACTCGCCCGCCACCTCAAGGTCGAGCTCCCGCATCGCATGCAGCGCGTCGATGTACTGGCGCGTGACCGACTCGATCGGGATGTCGTAGATATCGATCTCGTTCTTGCGGATCAGGAACAGGAGCAGGTCAAGCGGGCCCTCGAAGACCTGCAGTTTGATGCGATACTCGTTGTCTGGAAGCGCGACGGCCACGGGGCGATGGTTGGGCGTGGGTCGACCTCGGCAAGGAAAATTCCGCGCGGCGCCAATGGCGAAACTCCGAAGGATTCACAGGGATGGAGGGGATGAAAGGGATAGCGGGCAAAATCCCCGGGCAAATTCATGTTCGAGCATCCATATTGTCATCACGTCGCCACGAAAAATCTCCTCCAGGACACGGGCTTCGAAGCGTTAAGCCTAAGTATCCCTTCCATCCCCTTCATCCCTGTGAATCCAGGTTTGTTTCCGAGGCCTGGTCGTGCCTTCAAATCGAACGTCTGAACTGCGCAACGAAGAACCCGTCCGTGTCGTGACGCGAGGGTTCGATCGTCATCCACCCCGGCCCCGCGGCGAAGCCGAAGGTTTTCGCGAGGGGAACAGGCACAAACGAGGGGTTTGCCGCGAGAAATGCCTCCACGACGGCTTCGTTCTCGGAACGGCACAGTGAGCAGGTCGCGTAAACGAGGACGCCGCCCGGCCGGACGCGCTGCGCGCTGTCGGCGAGCACGGCGGACTGTCGCTCCGCACACTGGCGGATCCAGCCCGGATTGGACGTCCATTTGAGGTGCGGTGCGCGGCGCCAGGTGCCGCTTCCGCTGCAGGGAGCGTCCACCAATACGCCGTCATACCCTGAGCCCAGGTTTCCCACCCGGATGCGGGCGCCCAGCGCCCGGCCATCGAGTTGTTCCGTCCCCACTTCCTCATCGGGACCCACGACCTCCACACCGGCGCGGCGCGCGCGCCGCTCGAGCTCGTCGAGGACCTCCGGCCGGACATCAACCGCGTCAATCACGGCGCCGTCGCCGAGCAGGTCGGCCAGCTGAAGCGTCTTGCCGCCCGCTCCCGCGCAGGCGTCAAGCCAGCGGCCGCCGGGCTGAGGCGCAACGGCCTCGAGGATCATTTGCGACCCGAGGTCCTGGACTTCCACCAAGCCGGCGGCCGCCGATTCCGTACGGGTCACATCCGCCTCGACATCCAGCCTCCATGCCCCCGCCAACGCGCCGCTCGCGGTGGTCGTCCAACCCAGGCGTTCAAACTCGCCGCGCACCCGACCCTCGGCCCCGGGGCGTATCCGAAGCCACAGCGGCGTCCGGATCTGAAGCGCCTCAAACAGCGGACCTTCGAACGCCGCGGGGCACTCGTCCCGAAACCAGGCGGGCAGCAGGAGCGCGCGATCCAGCGCGGCGGCGAGCTCGGGTCGCGCGAAGGCCGCCCGAAAGCCCGAGGTTGCCGGCGACTCGGCAGCCAGGGCCGCAACGATCCCGACCAGCCGGTCGTCGTCCGCACCCTCCACCCAGGGCAGGTGTCGCACAGCCGTGTAGAAAAGTTCCCGATACAGACGGCGGTCGCGGGAGCCGAAGCGCCGCTCGCGCCGGAGCGCCGCCTCCAGCCGCGCTGGCAGGCCCGGGTCGCGACGCAGCTGCGGTTCCAGCGCACGATACAACCCCAGGAATGTATTCCGCTGGCTGTGCGCGATGCTCATGGCCTTACGTCACTCCGCGGACCGGAGCCCGCTCAGAAGCGGAGCGCCTCGACCTCCACGCTCAGGCCGAACCGCCCCTCGCGCCGCGGGCCCGAGTAAATGCTCAATCCGTAGCGGATGGACCACGCATTCGCCACCGTTTGGTCGATGCCGTAGGTCTGCTCGTCCATGCGGTTGAGGCGCGCGTCGTACCGCAGCCGGGCGAAGGTCGAGTAGATCTCGTTGAGCCGGCGGCTGACGTCGAGGACGTACTCGGATATCTGCCCCACGAGGTAGTGCGTCGCGATTCGCGCCGACCACTCGTCGCCGTCGTGGATCGTGAGGCCCGTGTTCAACTCGCGGATCGAAAAATCCTGCGGCGCCAGGCGCTGATAGAGTTCGAAACGCATCCAGCGCGCCGGCATGAGCGCGAGGTCGATGTGGGTCGCCGACACCTTGCGATCGCCTGTCTGGCGTTCGAAGCGAAAATCGTTGGCGAGCGTCAGGCTCGCCAGATCGCGCGAGCCGTATTTCGCGTCGCGGGTCTGAAGCACGTTTTCCACGGACAGCCGCAGCGTGTTTGTCGCCTGCAGCTGGTCGATGGCCCGGGTGTCGCCGAGCCCAAGCTCCGGCAGGTAGGTGTCGAACGAAAGACGGTCGATGGGCGGAATGTAGGCCTGTCCCTTCTGCGCCTCGGGGATGTAGCGGTAGGAAATCTTCGGAATGATGAGGTGCCGCAGTCCGTCGATGCCCCAGCGCTTGTTGGTGTAATTGAACGTGCCGCTGGCCAGAAGGTGTGCGTCGAAGCCCACCTCGCCCAGGGTCCGGGTGTAGGGATCGCCTCCCCCTGCGGGAAGGGTGTCACGGTAGTGAGTGATGCGCCCTCCCGCCACCGCGGTGAATCCTACCCACGGCTTCGGGGCAAAGGTGCGCGTGAGACCATAGTACACGTCCGCGCGATCCGTGCGCAGCGTGGTCTGCCCGGGCAGCACCGCGTCATCGGTGAGTCTCGCGAAGCTCAGCTGCATCCGCTCGTACACGCCGAACGCGAGAGGGATCGGGAGCAGGTCGACGCGGAGTTCCGGCGAGCGCTGCTGCACCTCGTAAAAGTGGTTCGGCTGAAACCGGCCGAAGAGCGAGACCTGGACGTTGTCCGAGCTGAATACCGACTCCAGGTACGAGTCCGCTTCCTGCACGGGAAAGAACTGCCTCGGGCTATAGTCGCGCATCACCTCCGAGTCGCTCCAGTAGTTGAAGGACCCGTCGAGCGTGAGGCCCGGATAGACCACTTGGTGGTGCTCCCAGGTCAAATAGCTGCGGTCCACCGGCACCGGGTTGCCCAGGATGTCCGTCTCCGCAGGTCCGTGGTCGCTGATGTAGCCGGTGCGCAGCGAGCCGACGATCTCGTGGTCGCCCCCGACGTCGGAGGAGTAGTCTGCCGCGGGTCCGAACATGACGCCGCGCTTCGTGAAAAGACCGAGGTTTCCGCCCACGCGGAGGTCAGGCAGGATCGGCACCCGGATGCCCGCGTCGGCAAACGCGCCGACCTGCCCGCGGTATCCAGCCATCAACGACATCTGGGAGCGCAGGGAGACCGCCGCGCTCTGCTGGATCGAAGGGAGCGGAAAGGGTTTGAAGATCCCCAATCCAGCCCGCACGCCGGTGGCGCGGGCGTCCGCGGATCCGGTCAGGTTGTAGAGGATCCGATCCGCGGCGAGCGAAGGGGTCCACTTGCCCGGCTCTCCATAGCTCACCACCGCGTCGTCGAGGGCGACCGTCTTGCGATTGCCCTCGGCCTTTGCGCCGCGGATGAACAGGGGGAACTGCCCGAGCCTCGGATTGAGCAGCGTGTAGGTGCCGTCCTTGAGATGATAGGTGATCTGGTCCGCAAGCACGCGCTTCGTGCCGATGTTGAGGATCACGTGCCCCTTCGCAACGGCGGTCGCCGTCGGGACGTCGTAGTCGATCTCGTCGGCGTGCAGCTCCATGTCGCCATAAATGACCGTCGCATGGCCCTTCATCACGGTGTGCCCCGTCGCGAGGTTGTAGTCGTGAACGTCCGCGGAAAACTGCGGCCGCAGCGCGGGCCTAGCCCAGAGGGGCGCGGCGGCGATGACGAGGGTTGCGAGCAGGCTGCGACGGAGATTCACGGCGCGGAGCAAAGAAGCGCGTCGGGGCTCAAGCAAGCCTAGTCGCGGTCGCCTGCGGGTCGGTCTTAGGGAAACAGATGCGCCCGACCGCCTCGTCGAAGTCCGCCGCCCCGCGCAGGATCTCGATCTCCAGCCTGAGGTAGTAGATGGGCAGCCCCCAGGGGCGGCTGGCGTCGATGCGCACCGCGTCCTTTTCCGTCGTCACGACGCACTCCGCCCCGGCCTTGGCCGAGGCCTCGATGACCTCCTCCAGGTCGTGAACCGTGAAGCGGTAATGGTCGACGAACCGCTCGCGCACCAGCAGGTTTGCGCCGAGGTCGTTGAGGAATTTCTCGAAACTCTCCGGCGTGGCGATGCCGCTGAAGGCGCCAATCCTGCGCCCCTTCAGAAAATCGAGCGGGAGCCGCCCGCCGGCGTCGTCGGGCTTGCCACCGACCGGACACAGAAACCGGGGGCGATGGGCGCACTCGATGATGTCCGCGGTCGGGTTGTGGCCCTTGATCAGCGACTCGAGTTCGGGATCGCGCGTGCCGTTGGATTTCGTGAGAAACACGTAGCTCGCGCGCCGCAGGTGTTTGATCGGTTCGCGCAACACGCCGCGCGGGAGCAGGTGGCCATTGCCAAAGGGGTTGTTCTTGTCGACCAGCAGCAGGTTCATCGACCCCTTGAGCGGCAGGTAGGTCATGCCATCGTCCAGGACCAGGGTGTCGCAGCCGTAGCGCTTGATGGCGTAGGCACCGGACTTGAGCCGGTTCTTGTCGACGAGCACAACCACGCCCGGGAGGTTTCGCGCGAGCATGTACGGCTCGTCGCCGGCCTGCTCGCTGTCGAGGAAGATCGTCCGGCCGTCCGACACCACGCGCGGCGGCGGCTCCTCGGTGTGGCTGATCGCATACCACCACTTCTTCCAGACCGGCGGCGCCTTGCTCTTGTACCCGCGGCTAAGGATCGCCACGTGCCGGCCGCGGTCGCGCAGCGCCCGGGCAAACTTCTCCACCACGGGAGTCTTGCCCGTTCCGCCCCAAGACAGGTTGCCCACCACGACCACCAGACAACCGAGCGGCCGGTCCTGCAGGATCCGTTTGCGGTAGAGGAAAAAACGCGCCTGCACGTAGCCACTCACCAAATACGAGCAGGCCTGAAGAAATGAGCCGTATAATACCGCACCGGTATCCTCCCTGCGTCCATAGATCACATCCGCGGTATAAAGCTCGAAGTCGTGAAGGCGCTTCTTGATGGTGGCGACGAGAGACATCGATCGGGATTGTGTGATTGACGCAGGATAAGACTCCGGCTTCGTAAACAGTTTCCCGGCAAACTGCCAAGCATCCTCCTTCCTTCCATGAGCTACAAACTCTACATTCCCGGCCCCATCGCCGTCTCCGAGAAGACGCTTCGCGCCATGGCCCAGCCCATGATCGGCCACCGCAGCACCGATTTCGTGGCCCTGTACCAGTCCTTGCAGCCGGACCTGCAGGCGCTGTTCTACACGAAGGACCCAGTCTATCTCTCCACAAGCAGCGCCTGGGGCATGATGGAGGCCGCGCTTCGGAACCTGGTGAAGAAGAAGGTGCTCAATTGCATGAACGGCGCCTTCTCGGACAAGTGGTTCGACGTCGCACAGCGCTGCGGCAAGCAGGCCGGCGCGCTGAAGTTCGAATGGGGCCAGCCCGTTGACCCCGAAGCGGTCCGCAAGGAACTCGCCACGGGCGCCTACGACGCGATCACGATCATTCACAACGAAACCTCCTGCGGGTGCATGTCCGACATCGGCGCGATCATGGCCGTCGTCCGCCAGTTCCCGGAGGTCATGTCGATCGTCGACACGGTCAGCTCGTTCAGCGCCCTTCCGATCAAGAAGGACGAGCTCGGTATCGACGTTCTCATCACCGGCTCCCAGAAAGCCCTCGCCCTCCCCCCCGGCCTCGCCCTGTGCTCCGTATCAAAACGCGCCCTCGAACGCGCCGCCACGATCGCCGACCGCGGCTACTACTTCGATTTCGTGGAGTTCCAGAAGAACCACGAGAACGGCATGACCCCCAGCACGCCCGTCATCCCGCTCATCTATGCTCTCAAGTCCAAGGTCGACGAGATCAAGGCCGAGGGCGTCGAGAACCGGTATGCCCGCCACGCCCGCCTCAACAAGAAGATGCGCGACTGGGCATTCTCCAAGGGCTTCAAGCTGTTCCCGAAGGAGGGCTTCGGCTCCGTCACACTGAACTGCTTCGCCAACAACCTGAACTACGACCTGCCCGCCCTCAACAAGGTGCTCAAGTCGAAGCATAAGCTCGTGATCGACGGCGGCTA
>JAJXYI010000111.1 GCA_021780625.1 bacterium
ATGCAGTGATAGTACGCTTCCTCCTCCTTCGCATCTACCTTCACCCTCGGTCGTCGCATTCATTGTTTTTTACCTTTTAGCAGGAGAAGGTCAATATATTTTACCTTTTTTCAGCCTGTCCCTGTTTTAATAATATTCTAACCGTCCGACCGCTGCGGCGCTACGGTCGCTTTCGGGTTTGCGCCGCCGCCGGGGCTGGGAGACCTTCCTCGGGCCGCCTTGTCGGTTCGGTAACCTTTCTCGGTTCGTGGAGTTCATGTTGCCGTCCGACTCCAACCAACCACCCCCCAAGGCCAGCCCATGCTCACCCTCCAGTCCGCGACGAAGCGCTACGGCGCGCTCACCGCGCTCGACAAAGTCTCGCTCACCATCGCCGACGGCGAATTCTTCGGCCTGCTCGGTCCCAACGGCGCCGGAAAATCCACGCTCATGTCCCTGGTCGCCGGCCTTCGCGCGGCCGATTCAGGCAGCCTGTCCTTCGACAACGCCCCCCTCGGCCCGGGCGCCCACGCCGCACGCGGAGCCATCGGCCTGGTCCCGCAAACCATCGCCCTCTACGCCGATCTCACCGCCCAGCAAAACCTGAGCATCTTCGGCGGCCTGCAGGGACTGCGGGGACGGGATCTGGACCGGCGCATCGACGAGGCCCTCGAGACCGCCCAGCTCGCCGAACGCCGCCACGATCCCATCTCGACCTTCTCCGGCGGCATGCAGCGGCGCCTCAACCTCGTGGCTGCGCTGCTCCACCGCCCGAAACTTCTGCTCTGCGACGAACCCACCGTCGGCGTCGACCCCCAGTCGCGCAACGCAATCTTCGAGCACCTGCTCCGTCTGAATCGAGAGGGCATGACGATCGTTTACTCGACACACTACATGGAGGAGGCCGAGCGCTTGTGCCCGCGCATCGGGATCATCGACCACGGCCGTATCCTCGCACTGGACACACTGGACGGACTGCTCACGCGGCTGCCCTTCGAGGACGAGATCAGCTTCCCGGCCAACGACTCCACCGCACCCCTGCTCCCCGACCTGGCAGGCAACGGCGAGGTCGTCTCCGGGGGCGACACCCATCGTTTCCGCCCGCGCACCGGTTACCCGCTCTCCTCGTTCTTCGCGCTCACGGAGCGATTCAGCCTGCACCCCCGCCTGTTCGTCACCCACCGCCCCTCCCTCGAGAACCTGTTTCTCCACCTGACCGGGCGCACGCTTCGCGAGTAAACCAGCCCACCCCCGGCCGCCATGCGCAACCTCCTCGTTCTCTTCCGCAAGGATTTCCTCAACTTCTGGCGCGACCGCGCCGCGGTGATCATCACGTTCCTCGTGCCGATCGTGCTGATCTACATCTTCGGCTATGTCTTCGGTCTGAACAAGAGCGGCGACTCCGGTCCCGCCGGCATCGACCTCGCCGTGGTCAACCTCAGCTCCGACCCCGCCGCCCAGGTGCTGGTGAAGGCGCTCGATGCCGAGAAGACCTTTCACGTCATCACCACGACCAAGGGCGCCGACGGACGGCCGCGGCCGCTCACCGAGGCCGATGCCCGGTCCGCCATCCGCAACAACGGGTACCGCTTCGCCTTGGTCATCCCGAAGGACCTGATCCCCGACCAAGGCATCGGCATCCACCTGAAGTTTCTCAGCAATCCGCGCAACGAGATCGAAGCCCAGACCGTGAACGGCGTGCTTCAGAAAACGATCTTCACAAACGTACCGTCCCTGCTCGGGCGTTCGCTTCAGGAGTCGGCACGGCGCTATGTCGGCGCGGCGCGCCTTGACACATTCAACCGCAGCCTTGCGACGGCCATCGCCGACACCTTCGGCGGCGACCGCACCCAAATTCTCCGCAACATCGAGAGCGGAGGCTTCGGTTTCCCAGCGGAACCCAAGCCCGCGGCGGACACCGGTCTGAGGCGCATCGACACGCCGACGCCCGCAGCCACCTCCGCCGGCACCCCCAAAGCCGCGCAGGATTCCACGGACCGGGTCCGCGACGTCTTCGACCACATCATCCGGATCGACTCCGAGCAAGTGGTCGGCCGGCAGGTGAAGAACCCCATGGCCTCCCGGCTGGTCGGCGGCTACGCGATCATGTTCCTCCTGTTTGCCGCCAGCGGTTCGTCGACCTCCCTGTTCGAGGAAAAAAAGGCGGGCGTCTTCCTGCGCCTGCTCTCAGGGCCCGTGACCCGCGGGCAGATCCTCGGCGCCAAGTTCCTCTTCGGCGTCGTGCTCGGACTGATTCAGCTCACGGTCCTCTTCCTCGCCGGCCAGGTCCTCTACAATCTCGATCTTTGGAGCCATCTCGCGCCCCTGCTGGTGGTGAGCCTGTTCGCCTCAGCTGCGTGCTCCTCGTTCGGCATGGCGATCGCGGCGGTGTCGCCCACCCAGGGCGCCGCCCAGGGGCTCACAACCTTCCTGGTCCTTACAATGAGCGCCATCGGCGGCGCTTGGTTTCCGGTGAGCTTCATGCCCGCCTTCATCCAGAAGCTCAGCCACATCACGGTCGTGTACTGGTCCGTCGAGGGATTCACCGACGTGCTCTGGGCCGGCCGGTCGCTCGTGGGCGTGATGCCCTCCCTGGGGGCGCTTGCGCTGATGGCCGCGCTCATCCTCTCGTTCGCACTGTGGCGCTTCAACCGCGGCCGTCTCTTCGACTGAGACAGCCTGGGACCTTAGTCATTGATATCTGGATATATCGCAATCATCGCTTCCCGGGTAAACTACCCGAATTCCGGGCCGTCGCGTGCGTATTTATACGTGGATACAGGAAAATTTGCGAAAATGCCTGTATCCTAGCGGGTGAAACTCGCATCCCACGTCAGCGCGCCATCCCCCCTTCCGGTTCGAAGGCGCGATTCCCACGTCACTGCCCGGAGCTTTCCGGGCCTTGTTGCCTGCGCGATCGCGCTGGCCGCTTTTGCGTTCGCCGTCCCGGCGGGCGCGGAGCCGGCCGCGCTGGACAGCGGTCCCGCGACCGCCGCGCAGATCCAGCGCGGAAAGAAGGTGTTCAATCAGATCTGCTTCGCCTGCCACCAGCACAACGGCAAGGGAATGCCCGGCCTATTTCCTCCGCTTGCCAAGTCCGACTTTCTGAAGGCCGATCCGGCACGCGCGGTGTGGATCGTCACGCACGGCCTCATCGGCCCCGTCACGGTGAACCACAAGAAGTTCAACAGCGCGATGCCGCCGCAGGCCCAGCTGAGCGACCAGCAGGTCGCCGACGTGCTGACCTTCGTGCTCAACTCCTGGGGCAACCCCGGCGGCCACTTCACCGCCGCCGCCGCGCACCAGCTGCGCGAGCACCAGAGCTGAGGCGCGCGCCTCGCCCTTTCCTGCACCGAGCCCGCTCCGCGCCGGAGCGGGCTTTTTCGTTTCCGAGTACGGAAGGCGGGGGAACAGAACAAAGGGAAGAAGATGACATGAAGCCGACAACAGGCGTCCTTGCGTGCGGAATCTCGATTCCGCTTCCGGACGCGAGGCTCGACTCGCGCCGCCAGCGGTTTCTCCAGCAACCGACCGCCAGGGCAATCAACGCACCATCCTAATCGTGCCACGCACAGCGTTAAGGTCCAACCAAAGGGCGGCAACGACCAGGCCTTCCGACGCCCCCGGCCCCCCCGGCGGGAAACCGGCGAGAAAGCCCCCCAACCTTCAGCGCTCTGGCCCTTTAGTGTTTCAGCCATTCCCGTCCCCCTCTCATGTGAAAATACATATCCTAATACGATCATTTCCACGGCTTCTGACGCGCTGAATTGATCCACGTCAAGGCGCGGGAGACGGGGCGGGCGTAGGCTTCGGACCTCTTCCATGAAGTCCGCTCCCTCAGCTCCTGCAACCCTCACCCCAGAACGCTGCCTGCCCCGTCGGTCTGCAGGCGCGTCCGCCGACGCCGCGTCCGGTGGGATCCGGAAGCCGGGGAGCCGCGCCGCATCGGCGCTGGTGCTCGCACTCGCGACGCTCGTCGCCGCCACCGGCCCCGTGAGCCTCCGCGCGAACGTCGATCCGTCGACGCCGAACTCGTTCGAGCTTCCGCCGGAGCTCGCGTCGCTGCCCGTCGAGGAGGCCGTGCTCACCTCGCCGCCCTACGTGCCGCCTCCGATCAAGCGAGATTACTCCGCACGCGTCGTGGTGCACCTCGAGGTCAAGGAGATCGTCAGGCCCATCGACGACGGCACGCTCTACACGTTCTGGACCTTCGGCGGCACCGTGCCCGGCTCGTTCCTTCGCGTGCGCCAGGGCGACTTGATCGACTTCCACCTCGAGAACAGCCCGACCTCGAAGCTTCCCCACAATATCGACATGCACGCCGTCACTGGACCCGGCGGCGGGGCCGTCGCCTCGTTCACCGCACCCGGCCACAGCTCCGAGTTCCTGTTCCGGGCGCTGAAACCGGGCCTCTACGTGTATCACTGCGCGACCGCCCCGGTTCCCATGCACATCGGAAACGGCATGTATGGCATGGTGCTCGTCGAACCCAAGGGCGGCCTGCCTCCGGTCGACAGGGAATACTACGTGATGCAGGGCGATTTCTATACGACCGGCGACTACGGCGCCCCGGGGCTGCAGTCGTTCGACGCGTCCAAGGCCCTCGACGAGCGTCCGACCTACGTCCTGTTCAACGGCGCCGTCGGCGCGCTCACCGGGGCCAACGCCCTCACCGCCCGCGTCGGCGACCGCGTGCGCATCTATTTCGGCGACGGCGGTCCCAACCTCACCTCGTCGTTCCACATCATCGGCGAAATCTTCGACCGCGTGTATCCGGACGGCACCTTCGAGCACCCGCTCGAGGACGTGCAGACGACGGTGGTGCCCCCGGGCTGCGCCACCGTCGTCGAGTTCAGGGTCAAGGTCCCTGGCACCTACCTGCTCGTCGACCACGCAATCTCCCGAGCCTTCAACAAGGGCGCCCTCGGGATGCTGAAGGTGAGCGGACCGGACAATCGCTCGATCTACTCGGGCAAGGTCGCGTATACACGCTTCCACGACACCGGCGCGGCCGTCGCCGCGACGCCCCTGCCCGCGCCCGCGGCTCCAGCGCAGCCCATCCTGCCCGCGAACGTGTTCGCGCAGGTGAACCGCGGCCGCACGGTCTTTAACCAGATCTGCTTCGCCTGCCACCAGCCCAACGGCCAGGGCGTGCCCAACCTCTTCCCGCCGCTCGCCGGCTCCGACCTCATCAAGGCCAGCCCCGAGCACGCCGCCCACATCGTCACGCACGGCCTCACCGGCCCGGTCACGGTCAACGGCACCACCTACAACAACATCATGCCCGCGCAGACCCAGCTCAGCGACGAGCAGATAGCCGACGTGCTCACATACGTGCTGAACTCCTGGGGCAACCCCGGCGGACATCTTACCGCGGCGCGCGTGCACGAGATCCGCAACCAGCCCTGAGCCGGGGCCGCACGCCGTCATGAACCCCGCCGATCACAAGTCCAGCGCGGGCCGACTCCGTATCCTACGGATGGGTACGCCGTCCGCCCTCTGGGCGCGCCTCCTGCTTCCGGGCATGGCCGCCGTCCTGCTGGCCCTCCCCTCCGCGGCTCCGGCCCGCGCGGAGGCCCCGGCGGACATGGTCCTCATTCCCGCCGGCCTCTACACCCCCGCCCTGCGCAATGCCGGCGACGCGACCCGGATCCCGATCGCGGCATTCTACCTCGACGAGTTTCCCGTCACGAATGCCCAGTTCCTCGTCTTCGTCCGCGCCCATCCGCAGTGGCGGCGCTCGCGCGTGGCACGGCTGTTCGCGGACGGAAATTATCTTTCGAACTGGGCCGGTGACCTCGCCCCGGGCCCTCTCGCACCTCCCGACGCCCCCGTCGTCGACGTGTCGTGGTTCGCGGCCGAGGCCTATGCCGCCGCCGCCGGCAAGCGCCTGCCCTCCACCAACGAGTGGGAGTACGCCTTCTCCGCGGGATACACCACACGTGACGCCGGAGCGGATACCGCCTTCCAGCACGACCTCTACGCCTGGCTCGCCCTCCCCTCTCCCGCCGTCCTTCCCGGTGTCCGCAACGCACGCGCCAACACCTTCGGTGTGCGTGCGATGGTCGGATATGTCTGGGAGTGGGTCGACGACTTCAACTCGGCCCTGCTCACCGCCAGCTCCGGCTCCGGCGACTCCGCCGCCTCCAGCCGCGTCTGCGGGTCAGGCGGCTTCTCCGCAGGCGACCTCACCAACTACGCCGCCTTCATGCGCATCGCTCTGCGCAGTTCGCTGAAGGCGCGCGACACCGTCTCCTCCCTAGGCTTCCGCTGCGCGCGCGACGCCGCTCCCTGAATTTCCGCCATGAATACATCCGCCCTCCTCCGTCTCGTCCCCGCCACCGCCCTCGCGCTGGGCCTGCTCGTCTCCCGCGCCGACGCCCGCAGCTGCTGCGAGCGCGACATGCCCGGCACCGCGGCGAGCGCCAACTCGCTCTACCAGCTCCCGCTTCACTTCCAGGACGACCAGGGCCGGACCGTCGCGTTCTCCGACCTGCGCGGCCACCCGGTCGTGATCGCGATGTTCTTCGCCTCCTGCCCCTCGGCCTGTCCCGCGCTCGTCGGCGAACTCAAGCTGATGCAGCGCAAACTGCCCGCCTCCGTCCGGGCCGACACGCGCTTCGTGCTGGTCTCCTTCGACAGCGAACACGATCTCGCTCCCGTGCTCGCTGCGTACCGCCAGTCCCACGGCCTCGATGCGCATTGGGTCCTTCTGCGCGGCGCCGACCGCGACGTGCGCCAGCTCGCCGCCCTGCTCGGCATCAGCTACCAGCGCCAGCCCAACGGCATGTTCCGGCACACCACGGTCGCCACCGCGCTCGATGCGAACGGCGACGTGATCGCGGCGCGCACTGGCCTGGGCGGCAGCCTCGCCGGACTCTCCGCAGCCCTCGCCCGCATCACCCCGCCCGTCGCCGGCGAGCATCCCGCTTCTTGAGTTGCGAGCTCCGGGAATCGTGATGCATTGTTCGCGATTCCCATGTCCGAAAACCTCGACCAACTCGTCCTTTCCATCGCCCAACGCGCCCGCGCCGCGTCGCTCGTGCTGGCGACGACCCCGACGGCGGCGAAGAACGCCGCCCTCCGGCGGCTGGCCGAGCTGATCCCTGCGGCATCGGAGCGCCTGTTCGAGGCCAACCGCAAGGACCTCGCCCAGGCGGAGGCCAACCAGCTTTCAAAGTCCCAGATCGACCGACTCACCCTCACGCCCGCCCGCCTCGCGCAGCTCGCCGAGAGCGTCGTCCAGGTGGCCGAACTCCCCGACCCCGTCGGCGAGGAGCTCGATCGCACGGTGCGTCCCAACGGACTCCAGCTCCGCCGCGTGCGCGTCCCGATCGGCGTGATCGGCATCATCTACGAGGCGCGGCCCAACGTTACCGTCGACTGCGCCATCCTCTGCCTGAAGAGCGGCAACGCCGCCATCCTGCGCGGCGGCAAGGAAAGCTTTCACACCAACGTCGCCCTAGCCGCGTTGATCCAGGACGCCCTGGCCCACGCCGGCATCCCCGCCGACGCCGTGCAGCTTATCCCCACGACCGACCGCGCAGCGCTCAACGCACTCCTCAAGCTCGACACGCTCGTCCATTGCCTGATCCCCCGCGGAGGCGAGGGCCTCATTCGCTTCGTCGCCGAAAACAGCCGCATCCCCGTCATCAAGCACTACAACGGCATCTGCTTCGTCTACGTCGACCGCAAGGCCGACCTCGCCATGGCCGAACGCATCCTCGTCAACGCGAAGACCCAGCGCCCCGGCGTGTGCAACGCCGCCGAACAGCTTCTCGTGCACCGCGACATCGCCACCGAGGCGCTGCCGCGACTCGCGCGCGCCCTCATCGAGGCGAAAAACGTCCAGCTCCGCTGCGACGCCGAGAGCTCAGCCGTCCTCGCGCGCGCCAACCTGCCCGCCGTGCCCGCCAGCGAAACCGACTACCGCACCGAGTTTCTCGACTACATCCTGGCGGTCCGCGTCGTGTCCTCCCTCGACGAGGCCATCGCCACGATCAACCGCGACGGCTCCGGCCACAGCGATGCGATCGTCACCGCCGACGCCGATGCCGCTGCCCGGTTCCAACTGGCTGTCGACAGCGCGGCTGTGTTCTGGAACGCCAGCACGCGATTCAACGACGGCTTCGAGTTCGGGCTCGGCGCGGAAATTGGCATCTCGACCGACCGCCTCCACGCGCGCGGCCCCGTCGGACTCCGGGAACTCTGCAGCTACAAATGGCTTGCGACCGGCACCGGTCAGGTCCGCGGCTAGGTTGAAACTGAACATTTGGCCCCCTGCGCCGTCCTACAGGCCATGAAAGCGATCGCCCCCTGCCTCCTCGCCCTCGGACTCGTCGCCGCGCTGCCTTCGCTGTCGCTCGCCGACGACGCCGCGGCGAACCCGACGCAGGGTGATAACACGAGCTCGAGCGACGCCATCCAG
>JAJXYI010000664.1 GCA_021780625.1 bacterium
ACCGATATTGCCTCGGAACCATCCGTCTCCAAGTACCGCCGCGAGCGTATTGGCTCCCGTGTGGAGCATGTCGGTCACGTCATAGGCGCGGTAATAGAGCCGCTTGCGATAATCGGTCCAGCCCGGATCCAGGTAATGGTCCACTACAAGCCTGCCGTTCAACCGGGGTTCGACTGCGCCGAGTGCGGTGACATATAGCACGGCACGCCGGGGTTTTTGGGCGAGGGTGAAGTCCTTGCGCAGGTAGGTCGCTGGCAGATAGGTCCGGCCCGGCTGCGCTGGCGGAAGCCACGCCGCGTGCGAGGGCTCGATGGCGTCGCAGCCGATCCAAAGGGCATGCCAGTTCCCGGCCGCAAGCAATCCCTCGCTCCATGTGGCCACTGCGCTCCACGGCGAACGTCGGCTTTGTCCGTCGGTCACCCGGACCTTCCAATAAACCTTCTGCTCCGCAGACAGCGGCCGTCCCGCATAGGCGATCTGCCCGGTGACCGAACTCGCCACTCGGCTATCCCACAGGTCGCCGCGATCCTGCGCGAGGAGCGCGCGACTCGACGCTACGAGAATCCGATAGCCGCGTTGAACCTGTCCGCGAACGGCGGGATTTCCCGCCAATTGCCAACTGAGACGCGGAGAGTGTTCGTCCACACCGACGGGATTCGGGAGGTACTCGCACCGCAGGTCGACCGGACGAAGATCGCAGGCGACTTTCTCCGAAGTCTTGGGTTTGCACCCGCCGAGCAAAAGGACCGCGGCAAGCTGCGCTGCCGCCAGGCTTGTGCAAACGGTGAGACGTCTCATGGGTTTCATGCTTTCTGTTTTCTATCGTGTTGTCGAAAGGTCCCTCGGCACGTCTGTCGCTTCGGCCGATCTGTAGTCCGTACGCGCCCTGGCGCATCAGCCTGTCCAAAGACCGATGCGCCTCCCCTATGGGCCCCTGTTAGAGCCCGTAACTCAGAAGGCGTAGTGAAGCGTCATGCCGAGTTCCCGCGCGGGTGTGACATTGACCGCCGTGTACCCGGAGAACCAGTTCCCGATATTTGTCGGTGATCCACGACTAATAACGATTTCGTGATCGAAAACGTTCTTGGCCCAAACGGTCAGGCTCCACTTTCCACCGGGGTTCCGGATTCCCGCGAAGAGATCCAGTGTGCCGTAGCCGCCGATGTCCGGATTAGGGACATTGAGCAGCACGCGGTTTCCCTTGTAGGAAAAGAGGGCCCGCGTGAACAACTCGACGGAGGAGACCTGCGCCGACCACTCGATGTGAGAACTCACCGACAGGCGTGGGGTGTTGCCTAGGCGCTGGCCGTTGAGTGAAATAAAGCTGACCTGTTCGCCGGGAGTGTTGAAGACAGGGACGCCCGCCGCATTCGTGACGTTGGCAGGGGACCGCGCGTTGGTCCAACGCGCGTCCGCATAGCTCGCATCGACACCGATGATGACGCGATGCAGCAAGGAACCCGTCAATCCGATCTCGGCGCCCTGGGTCTTCGCATCGCCGTTGAAGGTGATGCCATAGACGTTGTCGGACACACCGTCGAAATTGCTGTCCGCATACACATACCCGGATTGCGAGATGTAATTCTTGAACTTCTGGTAGAAGAGATCCGCGTTGAACTGCAGACGGTTGTTCAGCCACGTGCTCTTGATGCCGACCTCAAGGCCGTTGGATTTCTCCGGCTTATAGTGAAGATACTTCTCGAGCTCGGCGGCATCCGTCCGGAAGCCCTCGCCGCCCGGGCGGTACGAGCGGGCCGCGGTGATGTAGCCGAGGAAGCTTCTCGTGAACCGGTAGGACAGGCTGGCCGAGCCGGTGGTCGGTTTCTCGTCGCGGACGCTGGGACTGTCGATGCCGAGGTTGGGATCCTTTTCGACGCTGTCTCCCTTGATCTCCTGATAGCGCACACCCGCCTCGAGACGAAGCTTCTTGGTGAGATTCACCGTCTGCGTAGTGAAGATGCCCCGGTAGGAATTGGGACCCGTGATCGTGAGATCGAGGGGAATCTCCATGTCGGGCGCCCGCGGCACCGGACTGGAGGAGACGTAGGGATTGGGCCCGTCGAACCACAACCTGGCGGCGACCTGCTTCACGTTGACCGTGGAATCGGTGTGCTCATAATACAAACCGAAGATATAGTTCCACTTTTCGTGCCGCACCGAAGCGAACCGTATCTCACAGGTTTTCGTCTTCGCGGAAACGTCGAGGGTCTGCGGATTGGTGTACCCGGGGATGATATCGGCAAGGTTCGTATACTCGACGTTCAGATGGCTCTTGAGATTCTGGTACCCGAGAATCGCGGTGAGCTCATGCCTGCCTGGAAGCTTCAGATCCATGGTCAGCGAATCGAGAGTCGGTGTATCGTCGTAGAGGGCGTTGCCCGGACTGACCGAAATGCGATCGAAAGGACCGACGTTCGAGGGAAGCGTCGTGCTGTAGATCGGCGATCCCTGGATTTGAGGATAGTTGTACAGGACCTGATGCAGGTACTGGTGCACGAAGGTCACGTCGAGCTTCTCGAACGGCGTCCACTCCACCGTGGCGCGGTAACTGCGCGTATGGCTCTCGCTCGTCTTGTTCGTCACCACGTCGTGGATATCTCCCGCGTTGTTGCCGTCGTAGAGCCCGGCCACGCGCACCGCGAGTTTGCCCTTCACGATCGGCATATTGAGGACGGCCTGCGTGTTCACCAGGCTTTGATCCGAGAACGACTGCTCGATCGAGCCACCAAACTGCTTCATATCGGGCTTCTTCGTTCCGATCAGAATGGCGCCTCCGGGCGACGAGCGTCCGCGTAGCGCGCCCTGCGGACCCTTGAGCACTTCAACCTGGCTGACATCGTACATAGCCCGAAATCCCGTTGAGGCGCTGACGGCGATCTCGTTCCAATAGACGTCCACAGCGGCGGTGGTTCCGCTGTCGGGATTAAACGTGATCCCTCGGATGCTCGGGATCGGGTTGCGCGGATCGACGGTCGAGACGTCCAGGCTCGGGGTGATCGCCTGGATATCCTGCACGTTGAAGATCTTGAAATTGTTGATGATGGATTTGTCGACCGCCACGACCGCCATGGGAACTTCCTGGGCAGGGCGGGCGACCTTTTCCGCCGTGATCGTGAAGGTCGGCAACTCGACCGTATCGTTGTTGGGATCGGTTTTGGTGGCAGGAGTCGGCGCCGAAGGTGCTGCTTGGCCGAAGGCCGGAAGGCACGCGCAAGCGGCAAGGGCCGCCATGGCGGATACCCGTCCAAGCGAAGGACGAAAGCGACGCGACGCCGTCGAGAGACGGCGCTCGCCGACAAAGTCCGGATCGGGACGGTCCGGGCTACACATAGTCTGGGTGGGGTGGATACTCATGACGGTTTGTAGGGTTATCGGTGAAAACTAACCGGTAGGGGATGCCACGAGTAGAAAAGGCGGACGCCAGAGCGCCAACGGCCACGTCTGATGGAATTTCATCAGTGGCCTAGGGCGCGCTCGACCGGGCACGACGGTAGACCTCTTTCGGACTCAGGAAACCCAATTTGCCCATGCACGGCCGAGGCTTGAGTCGCCTGCCCGCTCCGCCAAGCTAGCCCCCCGACGTATAGCACCCTTCCGCCCCACCCCATGCGCCGAATCGTCAGACCTCCGCGGACACACGTGGGGCTTGTGGTAGCCGTTCTACTCGGTCTCCACTCATTCCCCGGCACGCTTCGGGGCGCCGATACGCCGCGTGGGCTCGCCAGCTCCTGGGCCAACGCCGATCGTGGAATCCCGCTCATTCGCTCCTTCGAAGTGCCTCCCACGCGCCACAACGGCGAGGTATGGGCTTTCGCGAAGGGACCCGACGGCCAACTGTGGATCGGCTCCGACGAACTGTTCCTGTTCAACGGCGACGCGCGCGAGCGGATCTCGCTTCCGTTCAGCACCTACGCCGTTCGAGCCCTGGCGCACGACGACAAGGGCCGCCTGTGGGTTGGCGCAATCGGCGAGATCGGCCACCTCGAACGCACGTCGACGGGAGCCTGGTCCTATGTGTCAGCCGACGCCCAGCTACGCGCGGCGGGGATCGGAGCCCTCCGCGACGTGTGGCTGGCTCACTCCACGCCGCAGGGGGTGGTCTTCGTCGCGGACACCCAAGTCATCCGTTGGGACGGATCCCGTTTTGAACACTGGACGCTTCCGAGTCGGCCGACCCTGTTGTCGAACGAGGACGGCAAAACGCTTTGGATCTTCGAATCGGGCACAGGGCTGCTTCGCATGACACCGAACGGACCCGCGCTTGCGATCGCGCTCAAGGACCTCCCCAGCTCCATCGTCTTTTGGGCGCTGACACCCGGAGCCGACGACGGACACGCCCTGCTCATCGGCACTCCCGACGGAATCTTCCTTGGAAAGGCCGGCGCCTGGCGGCGACTCGATCGCGTCTCCGCAACTCTCGAAGGGAAGCTTCCCCTCCACGCATTGATGATCGGGCCGGAAACCTTCGCGATCGGTTCCTACCTGGGAGGAATGCTCGTGGGGACTACGTCGGGCGACGTGCTCGCGCTCGTCAACCGGGCGAACGGCCTGCCGAGCGATACTGTGACGGGCCTTTTTCGCGCGGACGCCGATTCGCTCTGGATAGGCTATCCCGGCGGCATGGCACGCATGGAGGCGCGCGGCGTGGCCTCCGTGTTCGATGGTCACAATGGCGCCAACGAGAACCCCATCCTGAAAACCGCCACGCATGACGGCAGGATCTTCGTACTCTCGCGCAGAGCGCTTTCCGTTCTGCATCCCGGGCGCTCCGGATCCCCTGCGATACTTCACCCCGCCACCCCCATCCCGGCTCCCTTCTCCGACATGGCGGACACCCCGACCGATTTTTGGCTCAGCGGCTTCGGCGGAGGCGTCTGGAGAATCGACCACGGGAAGGCACAGCAAGAAAGCGTCGTTGATGGCTTCGTCTTCGCCCTGCTTCCCGGAGGGCACAACGGCGACACGATGTACGTCCTGGAGAACACGCACGTCCAAGCGCTGTACAGGACCGCCCTCGGGCGCTGGACACCTCGCGACGCGTCGATCGACTTCAAGGCTTATCCCATCTCCGTGGTTCGAGGCGCCAAAGGCGACATCTGGATCTCGACGGTCACGCGTGGACTCTTCCGATTTCGCCCCGTCAAGAAAGCCGCCCCAGGGGCGCCGACGCTCGCATTGGTACGGCGCTATCAAGGTGGCAGCGGTCTGCCCAGGGACATTGACAGGCCTGGCCTGACGACGGTCGGGGGCCGGGTCTATGTGATTTCTGAACAGGGCATCCTGGGCTATGCGCAGCGCGTCGACGCCTTCGTTCCCGTGCCCGGCCTGACAGATTTCTCCGCACTGGCTGCGACGCCGACCGACAACCCGAGCCGGTCCTACTGGATCGTACGTCGCACCTCCGGCGACGTCTCGGATTCCGCTCCTCCCGTCTTGCTTAGGCTGACCGCGCACGACGCGGATGCACCGCCCACGTGGACTGCCATGCGCGCCCCCGGCATCGGGCAGATCGGGCGGATCACAGCGATCAACTACACAAGCATCGGTAAACCCGCGCTCTGGATCGCGGGCAGTCGCTCGCTCGTCCGACTCTCTGCCGACGCGCTCGCCAAGCTGTCGCCCCCGCCGTCGCTCGCTCTGGACCGCGTCGTGCGCAACGAGGCCAGCATTCCACTCCCCGCCGCGGGCAAGCCCCTTCAGCTCGACTCCGATACGCGGCAGCTCCGCTTCGACCTGGCGGGAGGCGCACGGGCCGACGATCCCTCGTTGCGGGTCCAATCCATGCTGTCCGGACTTTCGGATGAATGGTCCGCGCCGCAAGCCGTCGACACCTTTGCCTACACGGGGCTGCGGGCGGGGCGTTACACCTTCAGGGCAAGGACCGTCGACAGCGTCGGACGCACGGGCCCGGTGCTGACGTTCGGATTCAACCTGGAGGCACCCTGGTACGAGCGTGCTCCCGCAGTCGTCGCCTACGCCCTTCTGGGAGCCCTCGTCATCGCCGCCGGCGTGCGGTGGCGGATCCGCCATCTCAAACGGGTCAATCAACGGCTGAATGCCCTGGTCGACGAACGGACCCACGAACTCGCCCACGCCAACGCGGTCCGCAACGAGTTTCTCGAAAACATAAGCCACGAGATCCGGAATCCGCTGAACGGAATCGCAAATCTCGTCGACCTCCTACGCGACGCCAACCTCAGCCCCGACGCGCGGCGCCTGGCCCATTCGCTCGTCAGGTCCACCGAACACCTCAAGCAGGTGTTCGGCGACGTCCTCGGGTATACCAAACTCGAATACGGGCAAGTCGGTCTGGACAACCGGCCCTTCTCCCTCCGCCTTCTGCTCGAGGATCTGATCGCCTTGTTCTCGGTCCAGGTCCACGAGGCGGGGTCCTCGCTGGAACTGGTCTACGCCGTTGCCGAAGTCGACGGTTTCAGGGGCGACTCGGAGAAGATACGCGCCATCCTAAGCAACTTCGTAACCAATGCGCTGAAGTACGCACCCGCGACCCATATCGTCCTCGCCGTCCGCTGCTCGGCGGGCACCGAGGATGGAACCGTCGATGTGAAGATTGGGGTCCGCGACCAGGGCCCCGGCATTCCGCTCGAGGAGCAAGCCAGGCTTTTCAAGAAGTTTTCCCGCGGCCTGAGCGCCAAGCTACGCGGCATTGGCGGCACCGGGCTCGGTTTGGCGATGTGCCGAAGTCTAGCCCAATTGATGGACGGCGAAGTCGGCGTCACGAGTTCGCCCGGCGCGGGCTCGACGTTCTGGCTCAAGGTGCCGCTCCAGCGAACCGCCCTGCCTCCCCACCCTGAAAAAGGCACGCCCCTTCCCCTGGACTTGGCCGACAATGCGCGCGCCCTGATCGTCGACGACCAGGACTACAACCAGGCGGTGCTGCGAGGCATCGCCCACCGTCTGGGCTTCGCCACCGACGTTGCCGCCCATGCGGGTGAGGTCAGGCTGCTGGTCGAACAACACGCCTACGCCGTCGTGTTTCTGGACTGGGAACTCCCTGGGCCCAACGGCGGCGAGATCGCCCGCGAACTCAGGACACATGACCATACGCGCACCGCGATCCTGATCGCCACCACCGCCCACGAGTCCGACGAAATCCGTCAGAATTGCTTGGAAGCCGGAATCGACGGGTTTGCGCCAAAGCCCTTCGACACCGCCGGCATCCGTGCAGTGCTGGCCTCCGCAGCGGCAACACGCCGTACCCACTACGCCGAAAGCGCCGCACCCCGCGTTTCCTGGTCCGCGATGTCACCAGACGCGCGACCAGGGCTCACCTTGAGCGCCTTTGCCGACTTCGCCGAGGGAGATCCCGCGCGCGCCCGGCAGGCGGTCCAGCTCTATCTCGACACCCTCGACCAGGAGGTTCAGGCCCTGAAAGTCGCAATAGAGTCCGGAGACGCCGAAGTCATCGCCCGCCGCGCCCATCGACTCCGGTCCCACGCAGGCCTCGTCAATGCCACCGGGCTCAATGTCGCGGCCCAAGACTTGGTCGTTTCCGCGCGGGGTCCCGTTCAAGGCGACTGGACGCGTCACACCGAACGCGTCTTCGAGGAGGTTCGCGCCCTGAAGGACGCCGTCACGGCTCTTCGGAGCCGCCCGCCCTCAGACGGGTGAATCCCTTCTCCGTCGCATAGCGGATCAGGTGGGCAGTGCTGTGAATGTCCAGCTTGGCCATGATGTTGCAGCGATGGTTTTGCACGGTGATCGCGCGCAAACCAAGTCTGTCCGCAATTTCTGTATTCGTGTATCCGCGACCGATCAGCGCCAATATCTCCTGCTCGCGGTCGGACAACAGCTTGTTGAAGGCGCCTGGCTGGTCCCGCAGCCGCTGCCAGACCTCGCGGACGACGGGAGAGAGATACCGCCTTCCGTCCATGACGGTCTTAACGGCATCCCTGAGGATGGCCATGGGCTGGCCATTCTTGTCCACAAAGCCCTCGATATGCGCCTGAAGAACGCGGTGGACCGTGACCTCGTCCGTATGTGATGACAGCGCGATGATCTTCGCTCCAGGCGCCAGTGTGCGCAGCTCCGGCAAGACGTCCAGGCCATCCCCGTCGGGAAGCTCCAGGTCCAGAAGTATCAGATCTGGCACTACGGTCCGGCACCGTTCCAGCGCCTCGGACGCATCGGAGGCGTACTCAATCACCTCTGGCGTGAAGGTCGATTGACAGGCCCAGACAAGCAGGTCGCGGACCATGATTTGATCTTCAACAACGATGATTTTCAACGAAAGGGGATGGGGTTGGAATTCTCTCTAGGTTCAGCAACGCGCGTGGCAAGCCTAGTATCTACTTGATTAAGTTAGCGTAATAACCATGATGCCGGGATGGGCCGCCCACCGACACCGATCACCCTCACCGCAGAAGAACGCCGCCAGCTC
>JAJXYI010000600.1 GCA_021780625.1 bacterium
CTTTCGGTTCAAGCGCCATCGCACGAACCCAAGTGCCAGGCATGCCCCGGCCACCAGCGCGGCCCCGAACGCCGGCACCCCGAGCAGGCCGGGGTTGAACACAAACTGCGGAGTCAGGCGGAGAAGCTGGTCAGCGGTCACGCCGAGCGCGATGGCGAGCAGGCCGTGGCGCAGCGCGAGGGCTTCGGGCGCCGGCCGGTTCTGTAGCAGCGTGTCCAAACTCTCCCTGGCCTGCGCGCGCGACAGCGTGCCGGCCTGTTCGGTCACACGCTCGTCCGCGCTGAACAAGCGGACCTGCTCGAGGTCGAACGTGACGGCGCCATCATCTCGTAACCGGGCTCGCTGGCTGCCCACCGCGCTGCTGATCCCGGCGAGCACCTCGCGCACCGCGGCGACGCCAGAGGCGCCTTCGCCCCACAGCATCGCATCGAGCTGGTCGGCGATCGCTCGGCTCACGTGCTCGAGCTTCGTGTTTGCGCGTTCGGCAAGCAGGTTTCGAAGCGCCTGCAGCTTGCGCAGCAGGAACTCCCCCGCCCGCTCCTCGAGCAACCTCGGAAGGACAGCGAGGTAATCCTCTTCTGGGGGCGGGGTGCGTGGGGGCCAGAACATCGCCACGTCGAAACGAACCTCAGCCAAGGGGCCAGCATCAATCGCCCGGGGCGCCAGGAACTCAGCCTTGAGCGATTCGAAGTCGAGACCGGCGTCCGTGACCGACCTGCGAACCAGCGCGCTGGTGTCCTGCACGCTACCCCGCTGGCGAAACGCCGACAGAGTCTCTTCGAAGACAGGAAGAGCCACGCGGTCCAGACGCCCACCCAGCTCCGAACTCAGGCTGGCGGCGCCGAGACCTTGCACCATCGAGCGATCACAAGACTTGACAAGAGCCTCGTGGTCGGCCGGCGCGATCGCGAGGAGGCGGGTGAGGTTGGCTGCCTGCTGCAGCATCTGATCGGCAGTCTGACCGACGTAGCCATCTTTGTTCAGGATGCGGTGCTGGTTGGTCTGGCCGCACTGCAGGATGGTGTGCGGCACGTCCGCGCACAGGTTTGAAACAGCGGTCAACCACGCAGCGCAGGCGTTCCGTTCAGTGTTGTCCGCGCTCCCCCATCCTTGCAGGAGAGGAAGAAACGTGAGAAAGAGGTCCCCCGGCAGGTATTCGGGAAGATTCTTCATGAGCTGGCGCATGAGCGTGACAACGCTCAGAGAGAGCACTCGGAACGCCGGATCGCTCAACCAGCCGACCAGGACAACGTCGAGGTCCGCCTGAGGCGAGGTCCCAGCCTCGCGCACACGTTGTGCCTGCCCGATCAGCAAGCGAGCCAGCAGGCCATCTGTCCCGGCGAGGATATCGCTTAGGGCACCGCATGCCTGCTTCAGCTTCCTGTCGGTCCTCGTTGACGTCCTGGGAAACCGGATGTGCGTCGCGTCGCTCGAGGGCTCTTCCTCGTCCCACTCGTCAAGCGAGAGCTGTTCGAACCAAGGCGGACGAGTACCGAGTGACTCGCGCAGCAAACGCTCCACCTCGGGGCGGAACAACGTCTCGCCCCGGGTGGTGACGATCAGCTCGAGCACCTCGAGGAGTCGCCCCGCGAGGGCGCCAGCTTCCCGCACTTGGAGCAGCTTGCCCCCTGTGCGTTCGGCCAGAAGCCGGAGGCTCTCCTCATCGACCCCTTCGCCGCAGGCCACGGAAAACACCCTGACACCGCTCGCAATAGCTGCCTCGAGCAGATCTCGCTTGCCATCCCCCCCGCAAAGGCTGAACTCCTTGGAGTTGCAGTCCTGGCCGTCGGTGAGAACCACCACGCACTTGTGGCGATCCTGCGGATCGAACGCTGCGCACGCTCGGCCGACGGCGTCGTAGAGCGCGGTCAAACCGCCGTCCCCGCGGAAGCGCTCCACTTGGTCGAAGACAAAATCCCGGTGCTCGGTCGGCGCCGAGTAGCGCGTGACCTCGCTGCCGAAGCCAACGAGGCCGATCCTGGTCCCCTCCGGGGTTTGCTCGACGAACCTGCGCAGCCCCTCCCTCGCCTCCTTGCTCCCTTTCCCCGCCATCGAGCCGGAATCATCGACCACAAGCATCACGGCAACATCGTTGCCCGGCGGGGCATCACCCAAGTTCACAGGCACGACAAGAAATCGACGTCGCCCCATGGACTACATCACCTCACTACCCAGACGCTCTCGAATTTCTTGGATCTCGGCGCTCAGTTCACTCGCAATGCGACCCAGCGCTCGCCGGGTGCGCTCGTCGGTCTCCGTCAGGTGTCGCCCGGGCTCATCGAGGCTCTGCAGCTTCTTCTTGATCTGTTGCTGGAGCACCTGGTCGGCTCGAACGCAAAAGTCCTCGGCCCGCTCGCGCTGGATCAGGTTCAACGTGTCGTTGGACCCGTCATTGGACCAGACATGGTCCACTCCGGCCGCCACACCGTGGAAGAACTCGACATTGTCCTGGCAAACCTCCAGACGCAAGAATTGCTCGAAGGCTGCGCCGTAATCACCGGCACCTGGCACGCGCATGAAGCCGGTGCCCCCCGGCAACGGCGCCTCAATTCGCCGATCGCTAAGAAGCATCTTGTCGTTCAAGCGTGTCTGTAGCAGGAACACTTCCTTCTGCCGAATCGACACCGGCGCCTCGCCGAGGAAATCCTTTTCGAACGCAAGCTTGGTAGTGAAGAGTTTCTTTAGATTGTCATCGTTCGGCCAGACTCGAAAGATCAATGCCCACGCCATGCCCGCGGCGAATAGGCGAGCCGGCCGGTTAGGTGAGCTGCCGCTGAGTTGGAAGAACCCCCTGCCGTTCCGGTGGAGATGGGGTTCGCACCAGTCGGTGGCGCGGTAATCTTGCAGGAACGAGTGGTTCCACCAGTCGAAGTGATCCTGGACGTACAGGCTCGTATACGCCTTCAGGACGACAAGGCGCTTGGAAAACGCAGGGTCGGACTGCGCCATGGCGGCTTCGGAACGGAGGTACCCAAGTCGATCGAGGAGCGAGCCACGAGCCCCGTCGCTGGACGTGAGGGCGGCGCGGAAATGCTGACCCTCCTGCCCCGCGGCCGTATTGACGTCGGCGAATACCCGAACCTGCGTCTCGGTGAGGATACTGGCCAGGTCCTCCGACCCCCCTGAACCCGATGTGGGTAAGCCGGCGACGTACGCTTCGAGTGTCTGGTCGAGATCCTTGAAGGCATCTTGCTCGCTGATGGTTCGTGCGATCCACGTGCGGCCGGCTTCGAGAAACCGTTCCTGGGCTTGGGCATCCGAAGCAGACCCGGCGGCATCGCGGCACACCGTAGGCCAGAACGTCCCAGTGGATGCGTTGATCTCGGGCACCCAGCTACCCTTCGTGGCCATGACATTGGCCAGGTGCTTGATCGCCTCGTTCGCGCGAGGCCCCGGTGTGCCGCGATCATCCACGATCTGATCGAGGGCTGGGACGAAGCGGATCAGATCGGCCGACTTCAGCCGGCGCAGCGTCTTCGTCTCCTCCTCCGCCTGAGCGCCGGCGAGGTGCGCCGAAGTGACGAGCCAGGCGGAAATCCGTCGTCCCTGGTCGATCAGTGAGGTCAGGAAGGACGGGCGCTGCGTGTCCTGGCAAGAGAAATAGTCCTGCTGGTCGACGATCTGACCTCGTCCCGCAACGAACGAAAGGACTTCGATTTCAAGCATCACGAGCCGGTTTCGGAGAGTCTCCTCGAGCAGCTGAACACGCGTCGCGGCGAACTGCTCGAGGCGCTGCTTGAGCGCGGTTGTGGGAGACCACCTGCTGAACAGCCCGCCCAGCTTCTCAACCTCGCCGAGAATGTCACTCTTTAGCCTTTCGATGCCTTTACGGTCCCCAAGCAACTCGGCGCACCGCTGGTTGCTGGTTCCAAGCTCCTGACGCGCGACGGCCAGTCGATCGAGGGCAACCTCTTCCAGGTATTGCGCGAGGCCATTGTGGCTGCCCGCAGGGTCGCCGCACCACGCCTGAATCCCTCTCGTCTCAATGACGCCATTCATGGCAGCGAGCAGCGCATCCCAGATGGCTCCGTAGGCCGAGTCGGCCTCTCGCGCCCACGGATCGCCATAGTGTGATCGAAACAAGCTGATGGCCTCGCTTCTGATCTTCTGGCGTTCCTGCTGCAACTCGTCGATCACGGCTTCGAGGTTCGTTGCCGTCAAAGCTGTTCGGTCGACATCAGGCTCGGCGTCGGGTTTTGACGGGTTCGGGCTTAGAAACCGGTCGATCGACCGTGCACGGCGCAAACGGTGATGGTCGCTGAGGAGTTGGCGCGTGCACACCTCCGAAAAGCGCTCCACTCCAGATCCCGGCTTGGCCGCGCGAAACGGAGCGGCGACGCTGCCATCGAAGATGTCGATCGCCTGTTTGCGCAGTTCCTTTTCGGTCGGCAGGTTGCCTTCGATGTAGTGATGCTGGATGGCATCGGCCAGAAATCGGCGCGTGAGGTAGCCCCGAAAGACGTCGCCGTAGTGCTCGAGGGCCCGGAACCCGAGGGCGAGGTAGTGCGGATATCCCTGACTACGACCCGACTTCGCCGCGCCAGCGGCAAAGTTGATCAACTTGTCGTCGATCTGGTCGTTGGCGCCGGCAGCGATGCGGTAGGCCAGCAGGTCGGCCGTTGTTTGGAAGAGGGAAGTGAGAAACACCTTCTCCCCGCCCTCGACTTGATCGTCCACCACGAGCGCGGCGTGATACGGACACCACGAAAGCGTGGCCAACTCGCGGTTGGCCATTTCAACCGGCCGGGCGCAGAGGCGGGCATGGTCTTTCGAACCGGCCCGCCAGGCGTTGATGGCGAACTCCAACTCGGTAAAGAAGGCGATGGCATTGGCGCGGTAGCGTCCAAGTTCCTTGGGGCTCGACGTCTCCCGTCCAATCTGCTTAAGAAAGAACTTCGGGCCGAAGATCACCGGCCGAAGGTCGGGCTCTGCATGTGCCAGATCCTGGTAGTCGGTTGCCAATAGATACAACAGGTCAAAAAAGGAAGACGACCCCGTACCGCCGAGACAACTCGTGACAACATACGTCCTGATTGCACCCTTGATCTTCTCCTCGGACTTGGCTCTGTTGAGATCACGGAAGATGGCCGTCAAACGGTTGGAAATCTCATCCCAGTGGTGGAAGAAGCAAAACCGCCCTAGTTGGCGCTGGGCCCCGACGCCGATGGAGACCGCCGAGTTGGGAAAGCTCGCGGCTTCGCGCGGGTCGAGCCACTCGTGGATGTCCTTACATTGGTCCGATGTCTGGTTGCGCTCGATGTAAGCGTGTTGGGTCTTGGGGTTGAAGCCGCCGAGAAGAAGGTAGTTGTCATCCAACCTAAGGAAGTCGGGGTCCAACGTGATCTCGGAATCAAAACTCTTGACGAGCCCGTCGAATTCGTTCCGATTCGTGTCCATCAGGAGGAAACGAAAGCTCGACGCCATCTCCTCCTTGCTGAACAGCCGCTGCAGCCGGCTCTTGAGGTACAAAACGGTCTTCGTGCCCGCGCCGCCGAGTCCGATGAAAAGTGTTGGGTAGCTCATCTCCTGGCTCCCTTCGAAGTTGCCCTGGACGACAACGCCTGACGTCCGGCCACGATCATGGATCCCTGAGCGCTGCAACCAGGGGTTGCCGTGCGTACCGCCAAGCCATGGATCGGGTCAGCGGCATAGCTCAATGGTCAAGGTTCTGCCCCCTCCCCGAACGAAGAGGGTGGTCTGGTATCCGACAGGGATGGATTTGCGCAACTCGGCAGGCAAGGAGAGGTCGCTCTCCGTCCAGGACCGGGCCGTGGCGTCCCATCGCTTGCTGCGGTATGAGATGTCCCCGTCCTGGCAGTAGGTATAGAAACCCCGTTTTGGGCGGATAAACGGGAAGTTCGGCTTGCGGCTCACGACAACGACGGAAAAGGCCGGTGCAGGCGCCTGACTCCGCACAGTTGCCCCGGAAATGTTGCCGACCACAACGCTGACTCCACTCGACCGAGGAACATCGAGGGTTTCGTGCGAGCCGTCAGCCTGGATCACGACCGTGCGGAAAGCCCGTGACACACTGGCCCGCGGGCGGAGCCAGGTTTGCCAAGTGAGCCAGAGTAACCCGACGATGACTGCGAGCAAACCCAACTGTGCTGCGAGTGGTGTTCCGGGATGGCCAACCGCAAGCGTGCGCCTGAGGGTGGCGTCGACCGGGTATGTGCTCGTTACCCCAAGGATGGCCAGCTCGTCTGCAGGCTTCAGCTCTACGTTGCCGCGAACGGACAACGTGACGGGGGAAGCAGAGGTCATCCTCGTCGTGAGGAGTCGCGTGAGAGCTGAGCCGCGTGCTGGGTAGCGAATCCCCAACGGAACGGTGACCTGACCCCCTGGCGGAACCAAAATTGGGCTCATCCTATTGATGGACACCTCAGTGCCTGGGGAAGAGCAGGAGGTCAGCTGGACCGTCAGAGGTAGCTTGCTGGTGTGCGAGAGAAAGACAAGGTCGTCGGAGTTTCCAACTCGGCGAGCGTCCACCGACCAGCCGAGCTTCAGCTCGTGATTGAGCAAGGCTCGCAGCTTGTCTCGCTGCATCTCATCTCGGCGCCTGGTGAACCACTCCCTGAGCGTTGAGGCGTTGACCGGCACGACCTCGACTTGGCCCAGCACCGCGCGGACAAGGCCCAGATCGCGGCCGGCCTCGGCACTCATCGGCAGCATCAACGCGAACGACTGCACCAGCCGCTGGCCGAGGACCTCCCTCGCGCGCTTAGCAAGGTCATTCCATGCCGGGGTATCAGCATCGCGGCTGCCGAATTCGCTGTCACCGGCGGGCTCGTGAACGAAGTCCGAGAAGAGAAACACAAACTGAAGCCGGTGCGTCTCCGGCCGCGCGATCTCGTTGACGACCGCACGCAGCGCGTACCCAAGATCAGTTCGCGCGCCCGATGGTGGGGGCAGGAGTTCGAACTCTCGCCGCAAGTCTGCGGCGCTGTGGGGATCGATCGTCCGGGGCAAGATCCGCGAGTTCGTCGCGCGAGTGTCGAAAAGAATGACGGAAACGTGGTCCCCAACGGGCAGCGCATCGATAAACCCAAGGATCGAATCTCGCACGGCCGGCCAGTAGGGTTTCATCGACCCGGACGTGTCGACGGCCATGATGTAATCGGCGGGCTCGGCGCTTGGCGCGAGAAGCGCGTTAAGGCGGGGAAGATCGGCCGAACGTCCACCGCCAGCCCAAAGGGTTGTAAGAACAATGACCGCTGCTGACTGTCCGCGAAGGTTTCTTAGTGTCCCCGCGAGCAAGACGCCCCCCCGTGCCGCGATCGCATCGATCCCTACCTCTTGTACGAGATCTTAGCACCAAGTCAGCCACCACGTACAAGATGGGGAATCAGACCCGGCGGCTCCTTGACGTGCGCGTGTCGAGCGCGACAGGGTGGTCCCGCTGGCGGCTACGGTCGGTGGCGGGGTGCCGGGTGAGGCGATCGTCGCCACACGCGCGGCCGTCACTCTCCTCGAAGCACACGCCTTGGAGCACAGGGACGGGTGGTCGTCGCTCGCGGGCAAGGCTGGTCGCCGGGTGCAGTCTGCGCTCGAACGCCGCGGCATCGAGGCCTCCGTTGTCGCGGTCCTGCAGGCCGCGGTCGCCTCACTCGCCTTGTGAGGAGCGTGCGAACCGAGGCGAAACTCCGGGTAATTGGGCGCCTCCGAGTCAACCAATCGTCGGCGCACTCCTCACTACGTCTTCCAGACTTGCCCAGCTTCGCGGCGTTCCTTTGATGCGCAGTTGGGACAGCGGTCATCCCCACACTTGTAGCAGTAGTGTTGACCGCATTTCTTGCATTCGTAAACCGTAAAGTACGCTCCGCCAAAGAAGCCGCCATCAACCTTCGCATGGCAGTTCGGGCATTGATTGAACTTTGTCGTCATCTTGCGTCCTCCTTTTGCAGCCGCATCCTACCCCTCTCGGTCTCAAGCGGTGGGCGGATTCCGGTGGTTTGCGCCTGCCGCAGCGTGGCGCTGCTGGTCAGAACCTCCCGGCGAGGGAGGTGGCGTAGCCGGTGAGCTCGGCGTAGCCGTCGCCGGCGACCGAGCCCGTGACCGCGGCCGGGCCTTCCCAGTAGACCGTGCCGGTGGAGCGGCGGGCGTCGAGCTCGGCGTCGGCGATCTCCGGACGGACCTCGAGGTCGAGCCCCGCCGACGGCACCGTGACGCGGACGCGCGCCGGGTAGCGGGCGCCGGTGCGCGGGCTCGTCCACCGGGTGAGGGGCACGAACGTGAAGTCGCCGGCCGCCAGGCGGCGCGTCGAGCCGTCGGCCGCGACCACGGTGCCGGCCGATTCGGGCGCGGCGGTGCCGT
>JAJXYI010000241.1 GCA_021780625.1 bacterium
AGGAAGCCCGTCGACTTACTGCGCTCCTGCATCCGCTGGGGCAGGCGCTGCTGCGCCGGACGAAGCATCCGGACCCGCACCAGCTGCAGCGGCCGCAGCTGCGGCGCCCGAGCCCGGGTTCTTCAGGATAATGATCTCCACGCGACGATCCTTGGCCATCTGGTCCTCGGTGCCGTTCTTGACCGCCTCGAGGCTGCCCTTCGAGGTCGTGTCGAGGCGGGACGCATCGACGCCGTGGCCGGTCAGCCACTGCTTCGCAGCTTCAGCGCGACGCTCACCCAGGCCCATGTTGTATTCGGCCGTGCCGCGCCAGTCGCAGTGGCCTTCGAGCAGCAGGCGCTGCTGCGGGTGGCTCTGGAGATACTGGGCAGCGGCTTCGAGCTTCGGGCGCTCGGAGGATTTGATCGCAGAACGATCGAAGGCAAAGTAGACCGGCTTCAGCAGGCCGCGGATCGTAAACTGGTCTTCAAGCACATCCGAACGGGGCGCGAGCGCCGGCGCGTCCGGATTGATATTCACGTTCTCGGGCGAGACACCCGAATCGGCCGTGGCGGCGGGCCCCGCATTACCGGGTCCCATCATGGTTTGGTCCGGCGTCGGGCGCAGGGGTTTCTTGGTGCAGCCGGCAAGAAGGACGACGGCTGAAATTACGGCTAGGGAAAACGGCTTCGCGGCGATTTTCATGGAAAAGGGATCAACGAGATCGCGGTTATTGGATAAGTACCGGTGGGCGGCAAGGTTTTAATGGACGGCAGAGTCGGCTTAACAACCTGCTCAAAGCTGCCTCCCTGAGGAGGGAGGCCTCACGTCGGCCCCGTCGGCCCTCCGAGGAGAAAATCAATTGGCCTTCTTGGGCTCGACCAGGCCGATTTCGAGCGCATAGCGCGTCAGGCTGGCGACATCGTGCAAATTGAGCTTGCGCATCAGGTTGGTACGATGGTTGTCGACGGTCTTCACGCTGATTCCCAGCTTGTTGGCGATGTCCTTGGTGCTGTTGCTCTCGGCAACCAGCTGGAGAATCTCCCGCTCGCGATCAGTCAGGAAGTCAGGCGTGTTGCTCGCGCTTGGATTTGCCACAACATTGCGCAGGAGCGCCGCCACGGCGGGCCCGAAATAGGTGCCTCCGTTGGCCACCGTTTCCAAGCCCTTCTTGAACTCAAAGAGTCCCGCTGTCTTCTCGACAAACCCGTGTGCTCCCGCTTCGAGCATCTCGCGTACAAGCACCGGGTTCTCGTGTCCCGAAAAGACCAGCACGCGCGTGTTTCGAAGTTGCTTGGACACGCGACGCAGGATCTCGACTCCGTTGAGGCCCGGCAGCTTGGCATCGAGAATGATCAGATCCGGCTTGGCCTCCAAGCACAGCGTAAGCGCGGCCTGCCCGTCGCCCGCTTCACCCACAAGCTTGTAGTTTGGATCGAGGCGCAGAATCTCCGCCAGCATTTCGCGGATGGCGGTCTGATCTTCAATGATGACAAGGCGCTTCATGGGCGGCGATTTGGGAAATTTCGACTGGACGCTCCACGCGCGGTGGGTCGGCGGGCTGCGTATCAGGAATCTTGCGTTTAAAATGATCCAGGTTCCCCTTTCTTGTAAAGCGTCATCCTCCTCATGACCGGCACCGACGATTCCATCTCTCGCCTGAGCCGAGGTGCGGGCCTCCTCCTGCTATTGTTGCTGACCCTTGCCGGCTGCGAATCCGATTCCGCCGGTCCGAGTCTCAAGCGACCGTCTGAACCGCTTCCAACGCCGTCCGCCAATGTCTCACGCCTGCAGGCATGGAAGGATGCCAATCTCATCGCGTCGCGAGAGTCCGGGCGCGAGGCCCTGGTTGGGGGCGGTACCTCCATGAATCCTGTTTATGGTGACAACACGATGCTGGTGGTCCAACCCATCGACTACGACCAGCTGAAGGCGGGAATGACGGTTGTCTACGTGAACGATCAGGGGAAACGCGTCGCCCATCAGCTCATCAAGAAGGAGGCTCGCGGATGGCGCGCCCAGGGGATCGACAACGATGTCGAGGATTACGATTACGTGACCCCCGATAACTTGGTTGGAGTGGTCTATGCCAGTCTCGTGAGCGAGGATCCCGACGCCCCCGCAAAAAGCGGCGATTCCGGTGGTAAGTAATGGTGGGTCGACTGGGATTCGAACCCAGAACCAACGACTTAAAAGGACGCTGCTCTACCGTTGAGCTATCGACCCCCATGCGCCTCTCAAGAGAGGAGCGCGGGGTAATACGCGACGCCTCAACTTGCGGGCAAGGAAAAACTGACCCCCTCGACTCCTGTTGTGCGAGCGGAAATTTTGTGCGCGCCGGTGTGGAACGTAAGTGGGAATACTGACTCCGCCCGGCGACATTCGGATTGTCCCCATGTGCGGTCTGTCGACGATGCCTTTGACCGGTTGCCTACCCCTGTCCCGGCTGGCCGGTGTTTATGCAGAGCCAAGGCCTTCGGATTTGCCGTCGCCGCGCGCCGCACCAGGATGGAATTCCCCGTGTGATCTTCGGCGCGGCTCTCTGGCTGTGCATGGCCGCATGCGGAATCTTCCCTGCGGCCATGCGCGGCGCATCGCTGACGTCCCCTGGCGAAATCACGGATGCGGCCCCGATTTGGATGTTGCCACCGGCCATGCGGGCCGTGGCGCAACGGATCCACATTGAAGGTCGGGTGGATTACGTGGATGCCGCGTGGAAATTGCTCTGGATCGGCCAGGGCAATCACGGCACTTTTATCCAGTTGGCCGATACACCTCCGGCTCTGGAGCCCGGCCAGTACGTCCGTATCGACGGTACCCTGGTGCCCGACGAGGGGCTCTCCGCGCGGCGTGTCCAGGTCACGGTCCTGGGGGCGCAGGAACCCGTCGAGCCGGTCGGCGCCACCGGGCACATCAATGACCTGGCGCGACTCGACAGCCGGGTCGTCTCCGTGGACGCAATCGTGGACGGTATCCAGTTGATTGATGCAGAGCACCTCAGGCTCTACCTTGTCGTCGACGACCGAATGATCATCGGTTGGGTGAGGCCCGACGACCCCGACCGCCTGCCCGACCTTGCCGGCAGGGCCATCCGGGCGGTTGGACTGTATTCCATGAGGCTCGATCCAACCCGGACCAACGCGACCATCGAGCTTTGGATCAATCGCGAGTCCGATATCGCTGTGACGGGAACGATCGCGGACATGCCTGCCTTCGCTTCAACGATCACGCCCGTGGCCGAAATCGTCCAGCGGCCCGCCGGAGCGTGGGTTCATGTTCGAGGACGAGTCGAGGCTCGAGTCCCGGGTAGGCGAATTGTCGTCCGCGACGACACCGGCGAAATCGCGGTCGAATCTGTGCAGCGGCAACCGCCGCCTCAGGGGGCAGAGGTCGAGGCCGTGGGCCAGGTCGCTCATGCCGAGGGACGTTGGCGCTTGGTCTCGGGACTCGTCAGAGCAGTCTCCGTGGCAACGACGAAGCGTCCTCGCGACGGGGTGCTTTCCAGTGTGGGTGAGGTGCGCGTGTTGTCGTCGGTTGACGCGGACAGGCACATCCCCGTTCGCATCGCTGGCGTGGTCACATGGTCTCTTCCGAAAGCTGATTTTTTCTTCCTCCAGGATGTGACTGGCGGAGTGCGAGTGCGCTTCCCGAGATCGACGATGCCAAGTCCTCCGCTGTGCAAATTCATGGAGGTTTCAGGCGTCACCCGATCTGACAAGGCTGGTGTCCCAGAAATTGAACTACAGACCTACCGGGATTTGGGCGCCATGAACGCCCCCGTGCCTAAGGTCATCACGCTCGCGCAGGCCATGACCGGAAGGGAGGACGGGCAATGGGTGGAGATGCAGGGCTTCGTTCAGCGGGTGGTCTCCGAAGGCGACTGGCGTTGGATTCACCTGACATCGCCTGAGGGCGAATTTGTCGGGCACCTGCAATCGCCGGTCAATTTTGTGGCCAATCCCGGATCGTTGGTCCGGCTCCAGGGAGTCTGTGAAACCGTTCGGTCGCCCTCTGGGCAAGTGCAGCTGGTTCGCCTTCGCATCCCATTTCTTCACAGCATCACCATCGACGACGATGCGCCGGCCGATCCGTTTGATTTGCCGACACAGACCATTGAGAGCATCGACCAGCTGGCGATGAGCGGGGGGCTGCGGCGCGCGCGCGTTTCCGGAGTGGTCACGCTGAGCCGACCCTCGGAGCATCTTTTGACCATCCAAGACGAGGGGCGCGGGCTCCTGGTGCTCACTCGGGAGGCCGTCGACATGAATCTCGGCAGCCGAATCGAGGTTGTGGGTATTGTTGGTAATGAGGGTGAGCGGGCGTTGCTCCGCCAATCGGCCGTGCGGCTGCTCGGACGCGGGGGTCTTCCTGACCCGGTGGCGCTGCCCAGCCCGGAGATTCCCGTTCGGAGCCTGGACGAGCGTTTGATCACGGTGCAGGGGCGGCTGCTTGATGTATTTCGTTCACCCGCTGACGTTCGGCTGCGCCTGCTCAAAGGCGACTATCTGTTCGAGGTAGTGATGCCTCGGACCTTTGCGTCTGCGACTTTGCCGGAGATCGGGTCGGATCTGCGGCTGACCGGAATTTACAAGGCCGACTACGATGATTCGCGCCATCTGAGGGGCTTCCACCTGGAACTCCGAAGTCTCTCGGACATTGCGGTTGTTCACCCGCCGCGTCTGTGGACTCTTCGGAGGGCGTTGATTGCAGCAGCGGTGCTGGCTGTCATCTCGCTGCTCAGCTCCATGTGGGTGTTTGCACTGCGCCGACGTGTGCGCAGGCAGACCGATCAGATCCGGACGCAGATGGAACACCAGGCCCGTCTGGAGGCCAGTGTCCAGCACGCTGCGCGGCTTGAATCCCTGGGCCTGCTGGCAGGGGGCATCGCCCACGATTTCAATAATCTGCTTACGATCATCATAGGAAACCTGGGCCTTGCGATGATGAGCGAATCCGCCGTGGCCGAGGTCGGGTCCAACTTGCAGGAGGCCCGACGTGGGGCCGCACGGGCCCAGGAGTTGACTCGTCAGTTGCTCACGTTTGCTAAAGGGGGGATGCCCCAACGCGGCCCGACGCCTCTGGAGGATGTGGTGAAGGATGCAGTCGGATCGGTCATCCGCCTTGCGAGTGGACCGATCGAAGTCGCCTACGACTTTGCCTCTGATGCCCAACCGGCCCTCGGCGACCGCCCGCAGCTCCTGCAGGCGATCCAAAATCTCGCGCTCAACGCTGTGCAGGCCATGCCTCGCGGCGGACGCCTCGGGATTGCGCTTCGCAACATTGAGATCGGCGACGCAAACGACCACGCGCTTGCGCCCGGGCGGTACCTTGAACTTGTTCTCGAGGACACGGGCGAGGGTATTTCGCCTGAGAATCTGTCGAAAGTGTTCGATCCCTATTTCACCACCCGGAAAACCGGCAGCGGCCTTGGGCTGACCGCAGCCTACTCAATCGTTCGGAAGCACGATGGGGCGGTTGAGGTTTCGTCCACGAAGGGCCGCGGAACCACCGTGTCGCTTTGGATCCCTTCCGCATCGGAAGCGCCCGTCGAACCGCCAGCCGCCCCGGTTTCCGAGGCGGTGGATGCCGGTCATATAGGCAGGCCCCGCATTCTTTTGATGGATGACGAGGACAGCATCAGGCTGATCGGATCGGCATACCTGAAGCGAAAAGGGTATGAGGTTGTCGTGGCCGCCGATGGCGAATCGGCCGTCCGCATGTTCAAGGAAGCCCGGGCCTCTGGACGCTCGTTTGACCTCATCATCCTTGACCTGACCGTCCCAGGCGGCATGGGAGGACGCGAGGCGATCGAACGCATTCGATCCGACGACCGGTCCGTACCCGCAATTGTCTCAAGCGGGTATTCCAGCGATCCGGTCATGGCTGATTATCAGAAATATGGCTTCGATGGCTGCGTGCCGAAGCCCTACGAACTCGACCAACTCACCGACGCCATCCGCCGCCTGACAGAACGCCGAACAACGTGACTTAGGAAACATGTCCGGTCGTTGCTGTCCGACAAAACGCCGGTAAGCTTCCTGACGCCGGTGTCACCATGTCTTTCTCTCGGTCGTCCCGAGGATGGAATGCCATCGGAGCCAAATCCATCCATGTCCCCAAACTCACGTCAAACTCCAGGCTCGAGCTGGTCGCGCTTTGGAGGCGCCTCCCGTCATCCGTATGGAATGCAGACCGAATCGCGTCCATGCAGGTCGCTGCATCGACGTTTGGAAATTATTTTGGGACAACTGTTTTTGTCTGCAACTCCAGCCTGGTTCACGGGTTTCCATTGACCGGATATTCCGCTCCAACACCATGAGCCTCAGCCCTTCCAAAAACTTGGGAACAATTCAAAACTACGCCCATCAGAGCGAGGTAGATCGCATGACTACCAAAGCTCAAGAAGTGGCCCTGGATCGTTTGCTGGTCGACCGTTTCAAGCATGGCGATGAGTCAGCTTTCAACGAAATCGTCAGCCGATACTGGGACCGCATCTATTCCATGGTGAACCAGCTCTTGCGCAACTCGCAGGATGCCGAGGAAGTCACCCAGGATGCGTTTATTCGCGCCCACAGGGGGCTCGTGAATTTCCGCGGCGAGGCAGCTTTTTCGACATGGCTTTATCAGATTGCCACCAATCTGGCGCGAAATCGCTATTGGTATTGGTGGCGGCGCAAACGAGACCACACGGTATCGTTCGATCAGCCACTCAATTCAGAAAGTGATTGCACGCTTGCGGACCTGATTCCTGCGGAGGTCGAAACCCCGGAGGATGCGACGGTCACGCGCGAGTTTGTAAATCGGATCGCCGATGGGATGGAGAAGCTCGGTGCCAAGCACCGCGAAATCCTGATCCTCAGAAATGTGAAAAACCTTTCGTACGAGGAGATTGCGGTCATCCTGAATATTTCGGTCGGCACGGTCAAAAGCCGTATCGCCCGCGCCAGAGAAAACCTAAGAGAACTACTCGGGGAGGAATTCCAATGAAAGAGTCGAAGTTTATCGAGTTGCTGAACCTTTATGTCGATCGGGAGATCACTTCCGAAGACGCCGCCCTGCTCGAGGCGGAGATTGCGCGCAGCCCCGAGCGCAGGAAGGTCTATCAGCAGTATTGCCGCATGCAGCGCGCGAGCGTGCTTGTGTTCGATTCGTTCCGTTCGGGGCAGGTTCCTGAGGAAGGGACCTTGGCCGAGGCATCCAGGAATGCGGACGACAAAATAGCCCGGCTCCCAACCGCAGGCGGCCCGCGATTCCGCTGGGCGTATGCGGGTGGCCTCGTGGCAGCGGCTGCTGCGGTGGCGGTGGTATTCATCGGTCGTCGTGCTTTGCAGGCGCCAGCCTCCGTTCCGGCGCTTGCGTCCCATGCTCACAAATCGGTGGCGGTGGCTCAGGCGGCACCGGTGTCCGCATCCCTTCAGAAAGCCTCCTATCGCCCCGTGTTCGTGACGAAGCCTTTTGACGGCACGTCCATTCAGCCGGGCGGCCTGTTCGCTTCCCAGCAGACGCAATCGCTGGATTGGATGAAGCAGATCCAGCTTCCGCCGCTTCGGTCGATACCGACGGGTGAGTTCACGCTCGCCCCCAAGGGTGATACGAAGCAGGAACTACGGCTCGTGCCTGTGAGCAAGCAGGCTCAAGGTCGCGTGGAAATGATGGCCTTCCAATTCCAACGCTGAGCAGAGACCAATTCGCTCGGATACCAAGCGGCCGCCTTTGAGCGGCCGCTTTGCTTTTCCGGGGCAGACTGGTTGGTCGCGGCGGCCAGATTTTTGTTTTATTCCGCCGGGCCGTCAGTCATATCTGGCGGTTTATGATCGATCCGAAACTTCTCCGCGAATCTCCCGACTTGGTGCGCGCCGCCATCGCCAAGAAACACTTGAGCGTGGATCTGGACGCCGTGCTCGCACTCGACGCCGACTGGCGGTCGCAGCTGGGGGAGGTTGAAGCGCTGCGCTCGAAGCAGAAGTCGGCAAATACGGAGATGGCCGCTCTGAAGAAAGGCTCGCCCGAGTTCATCGCGAAGGTCCAGGAGATGAAGGGACTGTCGGCACAGGTTAAGGAGAAGGAGACCGCCCTCGGCGAGCTGGAGGCAGCCTGGCGCAAGGCGATGCTGACGCTTCCGAACATCCCGCACGAGAGCGTGCCCGAGGGGGCCACGCCTGAGCAGAACGTCGTGTTTTCGTCCCATGGCTCGGTCGAGGCGGTTTCGCCTGCCGCCAAGGCTCACTGG
>JAJXYI010000438.1 GCA_021780625.1 bacterium
GAGAGGGCCCCGGGGCCGCTGGTCTCCAGGATCTGCATACCGGCTTCGAGGTGCATTCGATGCTGACCGTGCCGCTCAAGACCAACGTGGTCATCGGCGCGATCCAGGTGCTCAACAAGGAGCCCCACGCCGGCACTGGAGGGATGTTCACCGACCGCGATCTCGAACTGCTCAAGGAGGTCGCCGAATACTCCTCCACGCTCATCCAGCGCATGCTGGATCCCAAGTTCCAGCTCGGCCCCGAGGACACCGCCAAGTTCGTCGCCCGACTCACCGCGACTCCTCTCGTGTCCAAGGCCGACGACCTCGTGATCGACGAGAAGCTCGTGGCGATGGTCGGCGACGCGATCATTCGCCGCGAGGGCATCTTCCCCGTCAGGCTCCTCGCCCCCGGCTCGATCGCCGCACTGATGCCCAACCCGCTCGATTACGCACGGCGGGAGTCGTTCCAGCAGGCCACGGAACTCGTGATCGAGGAGGTCTCCGTCGCGCCCGCCACCCTGATCGATTCGCTCGTGCGGCGCTTTTTCCGCGACACCGGCACGGGCGCCGCGGGCGGCGACGTCGACATTTCGTCCGTCGCCGAGGCCATCTCCACCGCCTACTCGTCCGACGGCGCCGACATCGCGGGCGCCGACCTCGAGAAGGAGGACTCCGCACCGATCATCCAGCTCGCCAACCGCGTGATCGAGGACGCCTACCTCGCCGGCGCCTCCGACATCCACATCGAGCCCCAGGAAAAGGACCTCGTTGTCCGCTACCGCGTCGACGGCCTGTGCGCCGAGAAGCTCCGCCTCCCAATTCAGGTCGCCAACGCGCTGGTCACGCGCCTGAAGATCATGTGCAACCTCGACATCGCGGAGCGCCGGCTGCCACAGGACGGGCGCATCGTCTTCAAGAAGTACACGAAGAAGAACATCGACATCGACCTGCGCGTGGCCACCGGCCCCATGAATTTCGGCGAGAAGGTCTGCCTGCGCATCCTCGACAAGCAGAAGTCCACGCTCCCGCTCCAGGCGCTCGGCTTCTCCGAGGAGAATCTCGCGCGCTACCGCGAGTGCATCCGCCAGCCCTACGGAATGATCCTGCACTGCGGCCCCACCGGCTCCGGCAAGTCGATGACGCTCTACTCCGCCCTCTCGGAGATCAACACCCCGGACATCAACATCCAGACCGCCGAGGACCCGATCGAATACACGCTCGCGGGGATCAATCAGATGCAGATGAACCGCCAGATCGGCCTCACCTTCGCGCGGGCGCTGCGCTGCTACCTGCGCATGGATCCCGACGTGATCCTCGTGGGCGAGATCCGCGACCAGGAAACCGCCGAGATCGCCGTCGAGGCGGCGCTCACGGGCCACCTGCTGGTGTCGACGCTTCACACCAACGACGCCCCCTCCGCGATCGCGCGCTTCTGCGAGATGGGCGTCGAGCCATTCAACATCTCAGCCTCGCTCGTCGCCGTCTGCGCCCAGCGCCTCCTCCGCCGCGTCTGCAAGAACTGCCGGCGCGCTTACGAACCCTCGGGCCGCGAGCGCGACATCCTCGAGAAGGCCCTCGGCTCCCCCGTGCCCTCCGCCTTCCGCGCCAACCCACAGGGCTGCCCAACCTGCGGCGGTTCCGGCTACCGCGGACGCGTGGGTATCCACGAATTGATGACCAATTGCGACGAGCTCACCGGCGGCATCAACCGCCGTCTCGAGGTGGCCGAACTCAAGCGGATCGCCATGCGCAACGGCATGAAGACCCTTCACCAGGATTCCATGCTCAAGGTCCGCGAGGGCATCACCACCATCGAGGAAGCCCTGGCCAACGTTCCCCCGGACCTGATCCTCTAGCGCCCCTGGTTGGCCTTCCGGCGGCCGCGCGAGGTGAGGTATACCGCCGCAAGGGCAAGCAGCACTGCGTCGCGGACGATTGCAGTCCCAAGGTCGGACCCCGACGACTCCCCGCCCAGGCATCCGCAGGACAGGCTCAGGCCGCGAATCCGCGCCAATATCAACGCCACGAGGAAGACGGTGCACAGGCCCGCCAGGACCGCCACTGCGGGCCGGCGCAGGCGCGCGATCCCCAGGGCCACCGCACAGATCAGCTCGAGCCAGGGAAGGTAGACCGCCAGTGCGAGCGACGCTCCCCACGGCAGCAGCCGATAGCGGTAGATCGCATCCGCAAACGCCACCGGGTCGGCGAGCTTCAACGCACCCGCCACGCCAAAGACCGCCCCGAGCGCCACCAGCGCGCCACCATCGAACCAGCGCCGCGCCTTCATCGCGCCCCCTCCCCAGTCGCCGCGGCCCAGCCGCCCTCCAGCACATAGACGTCCCCCAGCCCCGTGTCCCCGCGCAGGCGCACCGCTGCCTCGCGCGCAAGGTCGCAGCCGGCGGCACAATAGACGACGATCTTCGTTCCCGGCGCCCACCGCCTCGCCACCACCGCAAGCGTCCGATCCCAGCCCTCCTCCGCGATCGAGACCGCGCCCGGCACATGGCCTTTCCTGAAATCCTCCGCCGGCCTCGCGTCCAGCCAAAGCACTCCGCCCCGCGACGCCTCGCGATAGGTGATCCCGACCACCGGCGCCTCCGCACCATGCAGGCGCTCCCACCGCAGCGCCACCGAGGCGAGCGCGGGCAGCACCGCAACCAGCAGGAGGATGACGACGCCCCGGATCATCGCACGACCAGGTAAACGTCCAGGTGCGACGGCACGCCGTCCGCCCCCGCAAACTCGAGCGCCGCCACCGCCGACCGGCGCTCACGCGTATCCGAAGGACGAATGCGCAGCTGCCAGGTTCCGCCTTCCTTGCCGGGCCGCGTCGCGATCGCGAATCCCGACGCCGGCCCGCGCACCCCGACCAGGCGCGCCGCGCCCGGAGGCGACACGGTTACCGTCACGAGCTTCGGCTCCGACGTCTCCCCCCGCGTCCAGAACAGCATCCGCGGCCTGACCGCGATGCGCTCCCGAACCTCCACGTCGAGCTCGAGCCTCTGCGGCGACGCATCGGGGGCGTCGGTGGCCACCCAGAGCTCCTTGCGCACCGAGCCCACCTGCCCCATTAGGCGCAGCGTCACGTCGAGCGCTCCGGTCTTCCCCGGGCCCACCACAAAGGAAGCATTCCCCACGACCACACAGTCACAGGACGGACGCGCCACGAGGACGCGCACGGCCTTGGATCCGGTGTTTCGGTAGGGGAAACTCGCGTGAACGGCTTCCACCGTGTTGTCGACGGTCAGGCGCACGCGATCCCGGGCCCACTCCAACTCCGACGCCACGCATCGCAGGCCGGTGGTAACGGCGAGGCAGGCAAGGATCAGGGTTCTGATAACGCGCATGGTGAGAATGCTTGGGGACGGACTGCAGGGCTCTCCCCAAGAATCGCCAACATCGGCTGACCTTGGCAAGGACCCAGAATCGGAGACCTGCACCCTCCTCCCTTCCCCCTCGCCTCAAGGGAAGCGGCGGTGGCACCGGGCGCGACCGTGCCTATCCGCCTCCATGCGCAGCCATCTGCTCCCGACCGCCCCAATCCGATCCCACATGGAAGACCGATGCGGCCGCGGCGGTCTGGGGTCCGACGGAGCATCCTGTCCGTGCCGGGCGACGCTCCCCTCACTCCTTCGGCTTCGACCCCGGCAGCGTGAAAAAAAACGTCGCCCCTTTTCCCACCGCCGCTTCCGCCCAGATTTTTCCTCCATGCCGGCTGATCACCCTCTGAACGGTCGCCAGACCGACACCCGTCCCCGCAAATTCCTTTTGGTCGTGCAAACGGTGGAAGGGAGCAAACAGCGATGCGGCCTTTTCCATGTCGAAGCCCGCTCCGTTGTCCCGCACGAAGAAAACACACGATCCATCCGTCGACGCCTGTCGGCCAAATTCAATCCTCGCGGCGGCCGTGCGCGAGGAATACTTCCAGGCGTTCGACAGCAGATTCTCGAGCACCACCCGCACCAGGCCGGGATCGCCCTGGGCGGTGACGCCCGGTTCAATCACGCACTCGGTCTGTCGGTCGGCATCCGTGGCCTGCTTCTTCGAAAGGATCTCGCCGGCTTCCCGGCTCAGATCGATCTCCTGGACGTGCAATTCGGTCTTGGCCACCAGCGCGAGCCGAAGCAGGTCGTCGATGATTTCGCACATCTGCTTGGAGCCTGCAACGAGCTGTTCGAGGTACCGGCGCACCCCCGGTTCCGCGGTGTCGCCCAGGACGCTCAGGAGAATTTCCGAATAGCCCCGCACCACCGTGAGCGGCGACCGCAGGTCATGGGACACCGAATACGAGAACGCCTCCAGCTCCCGATTCGTCGCCTCCAGCTGCACCGTGCGATCCTTCACCCTTTGCTCGAGCTCCTCGTAGACCCGCACGTTTTCCATGGCCACCGAGGTCGTGTTCGCGAGCGCCTGGAGCAGGTCAGCCTCCTCCGGCGTGGCGCGATGGCTGGTCGCCCAGTAGTTCCCGATCGCTCCGATCGGAGCCTCGGTCCGGATCGGAACCATCAACAGGCTCTGCACGAAGGTCGGGCGATACGCCTCCGCGGGTATTCTCGAGTCCGCGTAGATGTCTTCGATGATCACCGACTGCCGGTTCATCATCGTCCAGCCGCTGATGCAGGCCGACATGGGAAAACGTTTCCCCTTCCACAGCGGACTGATCGCGTCCTCGTCCGCATAAAAACAATAACCGCTGTCGCGCAGCACGAACGTCGCCCCGTCCGCTCCGGTCAGCTCGCGCGCGGCCCGGCGGACGATCACCTGGATTTCCCCCAGCGTGCGAACCAGCGAGAGTTCCTGGATCGCGCTCACTAGCCTGGCACGCCGGCGTATCCTGCGCTCCATGACCATGAGATTAAGACTGCATTTAACCGCCGCCAGGAGGTGCGGGAGATTCCGCCTGTCCACCAGATCCGCCGCGCCGGCATCACGTGCCGCCGCGATCCGTTCGGGAGTGACCGTATCGGACACGCACAGGAACGGCACATCCGGACACCGCTGCCATGCGAGATCGCGGGCGCTCAATCCCGGGAGCCCGGGCATGGGGTCGTCGGCCACGATCAGATCGACTCCGCTGCTCTCGAGGGCAGCCCTGTAATCTTCGACGCGCGCGATGCGCACGACTTCACTGCCGACAGCCCCTTTCCGCAAGGTTTCGTACACATCCTCAGCGTTGGAATCCCCCCCGTCCAGGTACACGATCTTTCGCGCAGTCGCGCCGCCAAAACTGGTGCTCATGCCTCAATCTTTAGCTCCCAACATATATCCGTCAACCGACTTGAGCTGAATTTGATACGTGATCCCACCTATTCGCGCCCCCTCCCGAACGGACGCGCGGAAGCCCATCGAAGGCGACTTTTCAAGGCACGATCATCAGGCCGGCGCGCACCTGGGAGTGCAGCTTCCGGTTGTAGTCGAGGATCGATTCGCCCCATCCGTCGAAGTATTGGACGAATAAATACCCGTTGACGCCCCGGACGCCCACCTTCGAGACGAGATCCTCGGTCGTGCGCAGTGGAAATACGGCGTCGACCTGGACGCTGCCATAGTGCGCCCGCATCCCGCGCCGGGCGGTCACCGAGAGCCGCCAGTCGTGCCAGAGGTAGCTCACGAGGAAGTCGCAGTACCCCCGGTAGTCGGGGATGTCGGGATTCTCGGATTTGTCGAGGTAGCCATACACCTTTGGGGAGATGATGAGGCGGCTGCCACCACCCATCCGCCACTCCAGTCGCGGGCGCATGAACACGAGGTTGATGCTGCGCGAGTCCGCTCCACCCTTTCCGTTGGACTCGTGCTCGAAGCCCCCCTGCCAGCCAAAGCGAAACTGCCGGTCGGACGAGGTCCAGACGACCTCGTTGAGGTAAAAAAGCGCCGGGCGATAGGCCGTGTCCCGAAAGGGTTTCGAGGTCGAATGCAGGTCCCAGAGCGAAGTCTGGGTGTAGCCGAAATAAAACGGCCAGATTTCGAAGGGATTGTATTTGAGGCTAAGCTGGAACTTGGCGTTTAGGCCGTCGCTCGCTCCGATGCCAAAGTAAACCGGCTCGTAGGCCGACACCCCGCTCAACAGGCGCGTGCTTCGCCGCAACGCCGCCTGCCGCCGCAGCTCCGCGCCGCTCAGCGGCCGGCTGGGACGCGCAGGCTCGGCGGCCGCCGTCGCAATGCGCGCCGGTTCGATGGAAAACATCACCGGCCTCAGGTCGGGATCCGCCGGCTCAAGCACCACCGGCCCGCTCCACCCCGGCGGAAGGACCAGCGTGCACGCGACCCGCAGAAACCCACCCGGCGCCAGCAGGCGTTTTCCTCCGCCACCGTCCACCGTCAGCGTGACTTCCTCCGTCGATTGCGATCCGGCATGCAACCGCGCCGCGATGCGGTCGGGCACCCCCACCTCCAGCGGAGCGCCGCCTTCGTTTGTGATCAACAGCTCAAAGTCCACCGGCCGGTCCTGCGCCGCCACTACGACTTTGGGAACGAGAACCTCCAACGCCCGCAGGCATGGCCCACAGGCGAGCAGCGCAGCCGCCGCCAACCACGCGCGAATCGGTTTCATGGACACACCTTGAAGCAGGAACCCCCGCTGTGCCAGCGGAACCCGGCGCTTTGCCGCCACTCAGTTGCGGATACGGCTCCTCCTTTGACAGCGCGCACGCCTGTCCCGTAGTGATGATTGCTCCACCCGCCCTCCCGCGAAGCCGCGCACGCCCTCTCAATCCCAACCGCCCATGTCACGCCTCCCGCCTCCCTCCACCCACGATTGCAGCTTCGCCAGCGACAACACCGCCGGTATCTGCCCCGAGGCCTGGTCCGCCCTCGAGGAGGCCAACCGCGGCTGCGTTACAAGCTACGGAAACGACGAGTGGACCCGGCGCGCCTGCGATCTCATCCGCGACACTTTTGAGAAGCCCGACGCCGAGGTTTACTTCGTGTTCAACGGCACCGCGGCCAATTCGCTCGCGCTCGCCTCGCTGTGCCAGAGTTACCACAGCGTGATCTGCCACGACTACGCGCACATCGAGACCGACGAGTGCGGCGCTCCGGAATTTTTCTCCAACGGCACGAAGCTGCTGGTCGCCTCGGGCCCCAATGGAAAGATCCAGCCTGAGGACGTGGAGCGGCTCATTCTCAAGCGCACCGACATCCACTTTCCAAAGCCGCGCGTGCTGTCACTCACGCAGTCGACTGAGTGGGGCACGGTTTACACGCTCGACGAGATTCGCGCGCTCACCGCGGCCGCGAAACGCCACGGACTCGCGGTGCACATGGACGGAGCGCGCTTCGCGAATGCGGCGGCCGCGCTGATGGCCCGCGGCGGAGTCTCCCCAGCCGACTTCACCTGGCGCGCAGGCGTGGACGTCCTGTGCTTCGGCGGCACGAAGAATGGCATGATGACCACCGAGGCGGTGGTATTCTTCAATCCGAAGCTCGCCCACGAATTCGACTACCGCTGCAAGCAGGCGGGGCAGCTTGCGTCGAAGATGCGCCTGCACGGCGCGCAATGGGTCGGCATGCTGCGCGATGGCGCCTGGCTGCGCCACGCCGCGCACGCAAACACCATGGCCGCGCGCTTGACCTCTGCGCTGCGCGAGCTCCCTCACCTACGCTTCCAGGTGGAACCGGAAGTCAACGCGCTGTTCGTGGAGCTGCCGAAGCCCGTGGCCGACGGCATGCACCGCCGCGGCTGGCATTTTTATGGTTTTATCGGAGCCAGCGGCTACCGCCTCATGTGCTCCTGGGCCACGACCGAGGACACCCTCCGCCGGTTCATCCTGGACCTGAAATCCGAGCTGGCCGACTTCGCCACCCACCGGCCCGATTTCGTAGCTTCGTGAAGCGTGGAAGGTGCCCTTGGCAGCCGGTTGTCATCGGCAACGGGCTGACCAATCAAGCGGCGCCGCGACGTCCCTACCGGTAGGGACAGGCCGATTTTTCAGGGACTGATCAATCAAGTGGCGCCGTGTAGCGGCCGCCCGTCCGATTGCCACGACCGATCTTTATCGCGAAACCTCATTTCGGCGAGGTGCCTACATCAAGCGCCAGCTCTTCCCCCCACCAACAGGGACAGGCTGATTTTCCAAAGACGCACCGCTTTTTTCTACCGTTTCCTCTTCGCTCGCCTCAGACGAACGTTGCCCCCTCTAATCGCCCTTCTTCGCTCAAGCCGCCCTGCATTTGCGGACCCACCCCAGACGTC
>JAJXYI010000288.1 GCA_021780625.1 bacterium
CGGATTCCGCGCGTTGATCGTCGACGACATGAGCTACAACCTCGACCTGCTCGAGTTTCTGCTCCGCGACTGGGATATCGACGTCGTGCGCGCGGTCGACGGCCCGTCCGCCCTCGAGGCGCTCCTGGGCCAGCGCTTCGACGTCGTCTTCCTCGACCTAGAACTCCCCGGCTTCGGCGGCATGGAGCTGATCGCGCGCTTCCGGTCCCGCTCCCGCCAGGCCGACGACCCATGGTTCGTCGCCACGACAGCCTACGCCACCCACGAGGTACGCGAACGCTGCCAGGCCGCAGGCTTTTCGGCGTTCATCACCAAGCCTGTCTCCCAGGAATCGATCCACGCCGCCATCGCCGACCTCGGCTCCGCGATGCTCGCCACCAACTCGATCCGCATGTCCCGCCCGCCCAAGGCCCAGACCCCTCTGGCTACGATGGCGGCCGGTAATCCAGAGCGGCTCCGGGAGCTCATCCACAAATTCATCAGCGACCTCGACGCGGAGATGGACGGTTACTCCGAACAGGCCAGGGCAGGAGACTTCGCCAAGGCCCGCCACCATGCGCACCGCCTCCGGTCCCACGCCGCCCTCGTCGCTTCGCAGTCGCTGGCATCCGCCGCCGCCGATGCCCAGGAAGCCGCCGAGTCCGGCGACTCCGAACTCCTCATTCAACTCGACGCCCAGCTGCTCGACATCGTTGAGAAACTCAGGGAACAGTTGATCCGGGAGGCCGGACCAGATTCATCCGCGTGATGCCCTTGCCCAGCGCGTAGCGGATCAGGTCCCGCGTGCTGTGCAGGCGCAGGCGCGAGAGGATCCGCTTCCGGTGCCACTGGATCGTCGAGGCGCTCAGGGTCGTGCGGCGCGCCACCTCGAGGTCCGAAAGGCCGGATCCGATCAGGCACAGGATCTCAATTTCGCGCTCGGTGAAAATCTTGGTGAACGCCCGCGGGTCCTCGCGGATCGCCCGCTTCACGCGAGACACCGCCTCCGTGAAGAACAGCCGCCCCCCCGCCACCGCGGCGATCGCCTCGCGCAGCACGTCCGCGCTCTGGTCGTTCTTGTCCACGAAGCCGTGGACGCCCGACGAAAGGATCCGCGAGATCGTGTATTCATCGCAATGCGAGGAAAGCGCCAGGATCTTGGCCTCCGGCCTGACCTGAAGCGCGTGCTCGGCGATCTCGAAACCGTCGCCATCGGGCAGGTTCAGATCCAGGATCAACAGGTCGATCGGCTTCGAATCAATCAACTCCCGCGCCGCCGCCGCATCCCCGGCCTCGCCTATGATGCGATACCCCTTTTCCCGGGACGTAAGTTCCTTCAGGAAATCCCGAAACATTCGGTGGTCCTCGACAATGGCCAGATTAACCATGGTCGGAAGTCTCAGACGAGGTAACGGCGGGTTAGATCTCCAAACATGTCGATTCGACGGTCGCGAAGGAAAGGCCAGTGGGTGCGGGTATGGTCTATTGCAGACAAATCGCATTCAGCAAGAAGCGCCTCCTCAGTGTCAACGCCAGCCTTTGCGATTATCTCACCCATCGTTCCCGCAACGAAACTCTGTCCCCAGAAGCGCAGGCCGTCTCCGCCCGCCGGACATTCATGGCCGATGCGGTTGATCGCCGCGACGTAGCAGCCGTTGGCAACCGCATGGGAACGCTGGATCGTCTCCCAGGCGCCGTGCTGCTTCGCACCGAGCTCCGGCCCCTCGGACGGATGCCAGCCGATCGCGGTCGGATAAAACAGGATCTCCGCGCCGCCCAGCGCCGCGAGGCGCGCCGCCTCCGGATACCACTGATCCCAGCAGATCAGCACGGCGATACGGCCGTGCCGCGTCTGCCAGGTCCGGAAACCCAGGTCGCCGGGCGCAAAATAGAATTTCTCGTAGAAGAGCGGATCGTCCGGGATGTGCATCTTGCGGTAGATCCCCAGCAGGGATCCGTCCGCATCGATCACCGCGGCGGTGTTGTGATAAAGTCCCTTGGCCCGCCGTTCGAACAACGAGGCGATCACGACCACCTTGCGCCGCTTCGCGAACGCGCACCAGTCGGCGGTGCTCCTCCCCGGGATCTCCTCCGCCAAAGCGAAGGCTCCGTAGTCTTCACTCTGGCAGAAGTATTCCGACCGGTAGAGCTCCTGAGTGCACAGGATGCGCGCGCCGGCCTTGGCCGCGCGCTCAGCCATCGCAAGCGCCTTGCGGTGGTTGGCCGCCACGTCCGCCGTGCAGGCGTGCTGAAGGAGTCCGATCGTGGTCTTCATGGCACCGCCCCGGCCAACCGGGGGAAGATCAGTAGATCACCTTGTTGAGGGGATACTCGACGATGCCCTCGGCTCCCAGCGCCTTGAGCTGCGGCACGATCTCACGCACCACGCGCTCGTCGGTGATCGTCTCGAGGGCCACCCACTCGGTGTTCGAGAGCGGGGAGATCGTCGGGTTGCGCAGCGCGGGCAGCGTCTTGACCATCGCATCCAGGGAGGCCTTGGGAATGTTCATCTTGAGCCCGACCTTGCTGCCGGCCTCGAGCGCGCCCTGGAGCATCATGGCGATCGTCTCGATCTTCCGACGCTTCGCCGGATTCGCCCAGCTGTCCTTGTTCGCGATGAGCTTCGTGTTCGTCTCGAGCAGGGTATCGACGATGCGGAGTTTGTTGGCCTTCAGCGAACTGCCGGTCTCCGTGATGTCGACGATCGCATCGACGAGATCGGGAACCTTCACCTCCGTCGCCCCCCAGGAGAACTCCACTTCGACGGGAATCTTCTTTTCCTCGAAATAGCGCTTCACCGTGCCGACGAGCTCCGTCGCCACACGTTTCCCGGCGAGTTGCTCGGGCTTCGTGATCGCCGAGGCCTCCGGCACGCACAGCACCCAGCGCGACTTCTGCACCGAAGCCTTGCTGTAGATCAGGTCGCACACTTCGACGACGTCCGACTCGTTCTCGCGGATCCAGTCGAACCCCGTCAGGCCGCAATCGAAAAACCCATGTTCGACGTAACGCGAAACCTCCTGGGCGCGCACGAACCGGCCATCCAGTTCCGGATCGTCGATCGACGGCTTGTAGGAACGCGAACTGGTCGTGATCTTCCAGCCCGCTTTCGCAAACAGGTTCTTGGTGGATTCCTCGAGACTGCCCTTGGGCAGGCCGAGCATCAGGAGAGGTTTGCTGTCGCTCACGCCTCGAAGGCACACGCGCGCCCCTCGCGCTTCAAGCCCATTTTCCTATGTGACGATTCAGTAAATGAGCACCCTTCTACGCTCGACAGCAGTCATTCAATTGTAAAAATCCGCCAGCACCGCCCCGCCACCCGCATGACCAGCGACGCCAAACCCCTTATTGTGATCGTAGAGGACGAGAACGCCCTGGCCCAGGTTGTCTCGACCCACCTGGACGGGGCCGGCATGCAGACCCAGATCTGCAATCGCGCCGCCCACGCATTCCGGTTTCTCGAACGAAACTTCGCCAACCTCGTCCTGCTCGATCTCAACCTGCCCGACCAATCCGGCTTCGCGCTGCTGGAAGACCTCCAAAAGGCAGGAATCGAGGTGCCGATCATTTTCCTGACCGGCAACGCCCACGAGCTTTCCAAGATCAAGGGGCTCGAGATGGGCGCCGACGATTACATCACCAAGCCCTTCAGCTACGCAGAGCTCGTGGCACGCATTCGAGCCGTCCTGCGCCGGACCGAGACGCACCGCGACACTCACGTCACGCGCAACGCAAGCCTCGCCGACGCTCCGTTCGATTTCGACGGGGCATCCGTCGTGCCGCAGCGCCTGGAGATCCAGTTCCCCGATGGCGTCACCGAGGCGATCGGCCGCAAGGAGCTCGGCATCCTCGCCTTCCTCGCGACCGCCCCCGGCACCGTGGTGACCCGGAAGGCGCTCATCCACTCGGTGTGGGGCCAGCATGCCGACGTGAAGAGCCGCTCGCTCGACCAGTACATCGTAAAGATTCGCGACCTTTTTCAAAAGCACGGCATCGAGCTCGACGGCTTCAAGACCGTGCACGGCGTCGGCTACATCTACGAGCCGAAGGCCAGGTAGTCCGCCTCGGCGCGGCGCGGCGACTCAATCGTCCGCTCCGACGGTCAGGGACCGGCCGTTGTGCTGGCGCCCCAGTCCGAGGATGAACGGTGCGGCGCGCAGCGCCCACTCGGCGGGCGAGGGATGCGAGGCGGCGCCTTCCGGCCAGCACCGGCGGAGCATGTCGGTGTTGATCACGCCGGGATTCAGCGGCACGGCCGCCAACCCCTCGGGCAGCTCCTCCGCGAGGGCCTTCGTCAGCCCCTCGATCGCGTACTTCGAGGCACAATACGGCGCCACATTGGCGTCCACCGAACGGCCCCAACCCGAACTGAGATTGACCACCACGCCGCGGCCCGCGTCGATCATCGACGGGAGGAAGGCCCGGATCACGTTCGCCACGCCCTTCACGTTCACGTCGATCAGCTTCGAGAACTCCTGGGCCGGCACCTTCCACAACGGGGCCGGCTCGTTCATGAGAGCGGCGTTGTTGATCAGGATGTCGGGCGCGCCGTGGATGCCGGTGATGCGCTCCGCCCAGATTTCCACCTTCACGGCCTCGGTCACGTCGACCGCGTCGAAACTGTGCGGCTCGGGATGCGAGAACCGCAGGTCGAATATCTCCGACCCGCTGCGACCGCAGCCGATCACGGTGTGACCGTTTGCAATGTACCAATCGGCCAGCGCCCGGCCGAGTCCGCGTGTGACGCCCGTAATGACGATTTTCATCTGGATGAGGAGGATGGGCTGTCTATGCGCCGCCAATCGGCCCGACAACTCAACTTAAAATTTCCCTCCAGCGCGCGAACGGAGCCGGGAAAGGCGTCCGCTATTTGCTGCTGTCCAGATGGAGCTTGTTCAGACCGTTCTTCCGGCACGCATCCATCACGAAGGTGACGTTGTCGAACTGGGTCTTCTTGTCGGCGCGGATCAGGACCGGAAGATCACGGGTCACCGCGCTCACCCGCTGCAGCAGGTAGACGAGCTGCTGTTTAGTCGCGATCTTGCCGTTGAACGAAATCTCACCGTGCTGGTCGATCGCGATGGTGATGTTGCCCTTGAACTCATTCTTGCCGGCCGTCTCGATCTTCGGGAGCGAGATGTTCAGCGTCGTCGCGGATTTGAACTGCATCGTGACGAACGCGAAGAAGATCAGCATCACGAGCACGTCGATCAGAGGCAGGAGGTTCATTTCCCGCTTCTTTCGGCGAGGTTGGTAGAGACCACTCATGCTGGATGAGGATGAATGTGTGCGAGGGGCCTGTGGGGCTCAGATGCCGTCGCCGGAGGCGTTTTTCGAGCCCGACCGCGCGAGAATCCTCTCCAGGAGCACGTCCAGCTGGGCCGCATACCCCTCCACCTTGCGTTGCAGGTAACCGCCACCCACCAGCGAAGGGATGGCGATGAGGAGGCCAAGGAGGGTCGCCGAAAGCGCCAGGGCGACTCCGCTCGTGAATTGCACGGGATCGGGAAGGCCGCTCTCGGCCGAAATCGCGGAAAACACGTGCAGCAGCGACCAGACCGTGCCGGTCAGACCAAGCATTGGGGCGGCTGCGTAGAGGACATCCAGATACGGGATGCCGCGCTCCATCCGGTTCACCTCGAGCCGGGCGAAGGCCTTCACGGCACCGGGATCCGTCGGATGCTTTTCCGAGAACTCGATAATGCGCGCCAGCACCGTGTGCCTGCCGCCCGTGATCGGTTTTCCGGTGACGATCGCGTCGACCAGGTCGCTCGGCATGATCGCGGTCTTGCGCAACGCATAGGTGCGCTCGACCAGGATGAACACCATGATCACCGAGCAAAGCCCGAGCGGATAGATGAGGGGGCCGGCACCCTTGATAACGTCAATGGAAGCGAGAAACATAGGAAAAGAGTCCCCCGTAAGACTGAGCTAAGTCCGAAAGGTTCAAGTTTTTTCAGACGCGCCCGTCGGCAACCCAGTTACGGCCGAGGCAGTTCGGTTGATGCAAGGCGGATGCAGGCCCGAGGGCCCCTGTGAGCTGCGATCCGGCGGGAATGCAACGAGGCCGGCGCAAAGGCCGGCCTCGCAAGGGAATCAGAGAACGTCTGTCGTGCGCTCACGCCGCCACATAGGGAAGGCGCGACGCGGTTTCCTTCACAGCCGGGACCCCCTCGAGCAGCTCGCCAATCGCGTCCCAGCGTCCGTTCACGAGCGCGTCGCGGGCGGTGTCGCGAATCTGGGCGGGGATGGTCTGGCCGCCGAAGCGAACCTGCTGCCCGGCGATGTCGATGACCACCTCGCCCTGAGGGTTCTTCTCGATCGCGGCGACGAGCTTTTGGATGTCCTCGCGCGAGGCACTGACGCACGGAATGCCAAGCGTCGTGCAGTTGCCAAAGAAGATCTCGGCGAAATTCTCGGCGATGACCGCCTTGAACCCGTACTTCTGCAGCGCCTGGGGAGCATGCTCGCGGGAGGAGCCGCAGCCGAAGTTGAGTCCGGAGACCAGGATGCTGGCGCCCTTGAAACGGGGATCGTTCAGCGGATGGGCCTTGTCGGTGCCATCGGCGTTCTTGCGGACATCGTAGAAGAGGAATTCGCCGAGACCGTCGAAGGACACGCATTTCATGAAGCGGGCCGGGATGATACGATCCGTGTCGATGTCGTTGCCGGGCACATACACGCCGCGGCCGGACACCTGGGTGATTTTAGCGAGAGCCATGATGAAGGGATGAGTTGAGGGTTCGTTGGAGGCCGCGGCTCATTTCACGCCGAAGACCTCGCGGGCGTCGGCGACCGAGCCGGTGACGGCGGCGGCGGCGACCATGAGCGGGCTCATCAGCAGCGTGCGCCCGGTGGGGCTGCCCTGACGGCCCTTGAAGTTGCGGTTCGACGAGCTCGCGCAGAGCTGGTCGCCGACAAGCTTGTCGGAATTCATCGCGAGGCACATGGAGCAGCCCGCGTCGCGCCACTCGAAGCCGGCGTCGCGGAAGACCTTGTCGAGGCCGAGTTCGGTGCAGAGCACGCGCACGACCTGGGAACCGGGGACGGCGATGGCCTTGACGCCAGGGGCGACCTTCCGGCCCTTCAGGTATTTGGCGACCTCCTGGAAGTCGGAGAGACGTCCGTTGGTGCACGAACCGAGGAAGGCAACGTCGATCTTGGTGCCCTTGATCGGAGCGCCCGGCTGGAGCTTCATGTACGCCAGCGCCTCCTCGATGGACGCCTTTTCGTTCACATCGCGCGCCGAGGCCGGCGTCGGAATGTGCTCCTCGATCGAGACACCCTGGCCCGGGTTGATGCCCCAGGTGACCGTGGGCGCGATCGACGCGGCGTCGATCGTCACGACATCGTCGTAGGTGCAGCCCGCGTCGCTGGCATAGGAGCTCCAGCGTTCGACCGCCTTGTCCCACTCGGCGCCTTTCGGCGAATAGGGACGGCCCTTCAGGTACTCGAAGGTGGTCCGGTCGGGATTCACGTAGCCGACGCGCGCGCCGCCCTCGATGGACATGTTGCACACGGTCATGCGCTCCTCCATCGACATGCGGTCGAACACGTCGCCACCGTATTCATACGCGAAGCCGGTGCCGCCGTTCACGCCGAGCGTGCGGATGATGTGGAGGATGACGTCCTTGGCATAGACTCCGGGACGGAGCTTGCCGTTCACATTGATGCGGCGGACCTTCAGCTTCCCGATGGCCATGGTCTGCGTGGCCAGCACGTCGCGGATCTGGGTGGTGCCGATGCCGAAGGCGATCGCGCCAAACGCGCCGTGGGTGGAGGTGTGCGAGTCGCCGCAGGCGATCGTCGTGCCGGGCTGCGTGATGCCCTGCTCGGGGCCGACGATGTGCACGATGCCCTGCTTGCCCGTGGAGCGCTCGAAGAAGGTGACGCCGAACTCCTGGCAGTTCTGGCGGAGCGCCTTGATCATCGCGTCGGCGAGCGGATCGGAAAACGGCTCGTCGAACTTGTCGGTCGGGACAATGTGGTCGACGGTCGCAAAGGTCCGGTGCGGCATCAGCACCTTAAGCTTGAGATCGCGCAGCATGCCAAAGGCCTGCGGGCTGGTGACCTCATGGATGAGGTGGGTGCCGATGAGCAGCTGCGTCTGGCCATTGGCCAGGCGGCGGACGGTATGGGCGTCCCATACTTTCTCGAAGAGGGTTTTTGCCATGGGAA
>JAJXYI010000210.1 GCA_021780625.1 bacterium
GTGGTCGGGCAGGTGACTGCGCGCCTGAACCGGGGGCTCTCGTTCCTGCGTTCCTGCAACGATCCGCAGGGAGCCTACGCACGGCTGCCGCTCGACATCCAGCCGCGTTGAGCGGCCGCACCGCTCCGATGGAGCCCCATCGTCACGGTCGCAATCTTCCGCATCATCCGGACTGCGATGCATGCCGCGGGTGCGTGGTGGCGATGTGCCTTGCGCTGGCGGACTGCGCGTCGGCGCCACCCCAGGCGTCGCCGCTCAACCTTGCCCAGGCCCGGGCGTCGGTCTCGGCCTACTGTGATTCTGGCGCCTATGACCGCGACGTGGCCGAGGTGGCGGTGCAGGCCGGTCGCTGGCTCGAGGAGCGGGCGGCGCGCCGCCGGCCCGGTGAGCGACTGGCCGCGGTTTTCGACGTCGACGAGACCCTGCTTTCGAACGCGCCGTTGATCCGACGCCTGGAGTACGCCTATGCGCCCCGGGAATGGGAGCGCTGGTTCTCGGCCGCGGACGCCCCGGTGATCGGGCCGGTGCGTGAGGTCTATGAGCTGGCGGGACGGCTTGGGATTGCGACCATGCTCGTGACCGGGCGCAGGGATCCCGCTGAACGCGCGGCGACGGAACTGAACCTGCGGAGGCGCGGCCTCGACCGGCACGAGCATCTGGCGATGGCCCCGGCCGGGCAGCCGCGCGGCGAGATGGCTGCATTCAAGACTTCGATACGCCGGGCCTTCGAGGGCGTCGGATACGTGATCGTGGCCAACGTCGGCGACCAGCACAGCGACCTGAGAGGCGGTCACGCCGAGCGGACCTTCAAGCTCCCAGATCCGTTCTACCTGGTCGAATGAAGCCGCAAAAAAGCCGGGCCCGCGGGCCCGGCCTCGTATCTAAAATGCAATGACGTTTGCTCAGTTCTTGGGCTGGGCGGCCTCGATCGCGTTGAGACGCTGGTCGATGGCGTTCATCTGGTCGACCAGCTGCTTCTCCTTCTGCTTGCGCTCGGAGCTGCTGATGATGCTCATCTTCGAGACGTCGCGGACCACGTTCGCGGGGAGCGTCAGCAGGCGAGTGACCAGGCCCTGGTCCTTGAAGGTGCTCAGGTAGAGGGCGGTAACCTCGTGCGTGAGGGCGAGCGACTCCCGGGCGACGGCCTGGGTTGCGAGGAGGTTGTTGTTCAGCTGCTGGTTCTTGGCCATTTCGGAGGTGAGGACATTGCCGATCTGGTCGGAGATGCGCTGCGAGTAGGCCTGGATCTGCTGCTGGGTCAGGTGCTGACTGGAGGCCATCTCGTTGAGGATCGGCGCGATCTTCTCGGCCATACGGCTGGAGACCTTGTCGACCTGCTCATTCTGCATGCGCTCAGCCTCTTCCGGGGTCTTCGGAATCGGCATGTTGGGCTGGATCTTGGTGGCGATGGCCTCGGCGAGCTGGTTGATGTGGTCCGTATTCAGCTTGGCCAGTTCCTTGTCGGACATGAAAACCTCGGCGGAGCGTCTTTGGATGGCATCCTTCAGGAGCTTGTCGACGGCTTCGATCTGACGCCGGGTGTCCTCGGCCGACGCCTTGAGTTGGGCGTCAAATTCCTGCTTCTGGACCGCCAGCTTCTCCTGCTGCAGCTGATCCATATCCTTGATGGTCTTCCGGTGCAGCCAGTAGGCCGCGCCGATCACTAGCAGCGCTGTGATGAGGATGGCGGGTGCTTGGTCTTTGATTTTTTGCCACATGGTTCTGCCTTAGTTGAGGGTGGATGTCGTAGGGAAAATCGTCGCCGCGGAACGGTTTCGTCCAGATTCAGCTTTTCGGACAGGGGAATTCCGTTTTGTTGGCGGAATGAGTCTTAACCGCTGCGAGCAGAGAATAATTGAGTATGTTGAAGCTCATAAGGAGGAAAGACAGTATTGGGAGCTTAAAGTTCGCGCTGCGGCAAAGAGTTACCCCGACGATTACGGGGCTTCGCTGGCGCTGGATGCAGACTTGTGGGCCTATTATGTGGAACGCAGCCAGGTGGTGGAGCCTTTCATGAGCGCGGCCCAACGGGAGGGGCTGCGGCGAACGAGCCTCAGGAACCTGGCGGAGTACTGGCTGCGGCTATGGACGAATCCGAGAGCGAAGAAAGTTTCCAGGCCCGGGCCCGAGTCTGTTTCGTAATTCTACGTAATGGCGGCGCCACGACGGATTTGGTCGTAAAGTGCTTGATGAAATATAGTTGGGAATTGTTCGCCAACCGGACGAGGCGGATGAAACAATTCCTGGCACTGTGCGTCAAATGATGCGGTTCAACGCTTCTGCCTAGCAGAAGCTTGGGGTAACAAAGAAAGACAGTGGCGGGTCGCTTAGGGGTAGGCGACCCGCCTTCTTTTTTGTCCGGTGCTCGACGTCAGCGCATGAGACCGCGCGACACGAGCCAGGCTCGGAGGGCATCGGGCCAGGTGCGCGTCGACGCGTTGGGGCTTTCGAAGCCGAAGCCATGGCCGCCCTTCTCATAGAGGTGCAACTCGCCGGGGACGTGATGGCGAAGCATGGCCTCGTAGTAGAGCATGCTGTTGCGCACCGGCACGGCCGGGTCGTCCTGGGCCTGGACGAGGAAGGCGGGCGGAGTACGGTCGTCGACGTGGCGCTCGGCCGAGAATCGGTCGCAGTCCGCCTGGGTCGGATGGGCGCCGAGAAGGGCGTGCTGGGATCCCGCGTGGGTGATGCCGGGCTCCATCGAGATGACCGGATAGACGAGGATGGAGAAGTCGGGGCGGTCGTCGGTGTCGTTCGCAGGTGTGTATACATGTTCCCGATACAGAGTCGACGCGAGCGCCGCGACATTGCCTCCGGCCGAAAAGCCCATGACGCCGATGCGTTCGGGGTCGACGTGCCATTCCGCGGCGCGGCGGCGGACGGTTCGCAGGGCCTCCTGGACGTCCTGGAGAGGGCCCACGCGCTTGTCGCGCATGATGGCGTCGCTGGGCAGTCGGTATTTGAGCACGAACGCGGCAACGCCGTGGCTGGCGAACCAGCGCGCGGGAACGGTGCCCTCCTTGTCGTAGGCGAGCACGACGTAGCCGCCACCCGGGCAGATGACGACGGCGGCGCCGGTTGCTTGGGCGGGATCGGGCAGGAAGGCCTCGAGGGTCGCGTCGGTGACCTGCGTGATCCTTGGCTCGTTGGGATTGTTGTCCCGATAGATCACGGACTGCCGGTAGTCGGGGTCTGCGATTGCACCGGGGGCACCGTGGGGCCACAGGCGAATGATGAACGGGGCGGGCGAGGCAAACGCGGCTGAAGCGGTCATGAGCAGGAGTGCGACGAGTATGATGGGGCCGGGTAGTTTATTCATGGTGACGGGGGATCGTGACGGGTCACGGTCGTGAAAAATCGGGGCGGGAAAAAGCGCTTTCTGTCGACAAAAGGCACAAGTCATGCATGGTTATTCACAAGTTATCCACAACGATGGAACACCCTGCTGGGGTTTTAACCCCTCACTCTCAGGCCAAGGTTGCTGGTAAGATCAAGACATACGTCTTGGATACGAACGTCCTTCTGCACGATCCGCAGTCGATCTTCAAATTCGAAGATAACAACCTGGCGATACCGGTCGAAGTCCTGGAGGAGCTGGACGCGATCAAGGGCGAGCAATCGACTGAGCGGGGGCGCAATGCCCGGCGGGTGCACCGCACGCTCCAGGAGCTGCTTCCCGACTCTCGTGCGATGCTCGAGGGCGTGCGGCTTCCGACGGGTGGCACCCTCTCGGTGATCATCAACCGGTATCTTCAGGACAACGACTTCGCGAGTCCGGCGATGCAGCGGCTTCGCGCCGTGCTGCCGGACCTGTCGAAGAAGGACAACCGCATCATCGCATGCGCGCTGTTCGTGCAGGAGCAGTATCCCCCGCCCACGATCCTGGTGACCAAGGACGTGAACGTTCAGCTGAAGGCACGCGCGGTCGGGCTGGAATCCGAAGACTACCTGAACGACAAGGTGCCTCAGAACCTGGATGAGGACCGCTACCGGGAGATTGCGGTATCCATTTATGATCTTCAGCGTTTCGCCTCCGAGGGGGCCTTCGAATTGGGCGAGGAGGCCTCGAAGCCGCTTTACGTGAACGAGTATGTGCTACTCCGTTCGGACGAGGGCAAGACGATGCCGGCCCGGTACATGGGCAATGGCGAGGTTCGCCGGCTGAAGATCCCGGATTTCGTGAGGGCTCCCGGAGGGATTCCGATTCGAGCCCGAAACCTGGAGCAGCAGTTTTTCGTGGACGCGCTGCTCGACGACAGCATCTCGCTCATCACGTGTTTCGGCAAGGCGGGCACGGGCAAGACGCTCCTGTCGACGGTGTGTGCGCTCAGCCAGGTATTCGACGAACGCAGCCGGTACGACGGGGTCTCGATCTCGCGGCCTGTGATTGCGCTGGGCAAGGACATCGGCTTCCTGCCGGGGTCACTCGAGGAAAAGATGAAACCGTGGCTTCAACCGTACTACGACGCGCTTGAGGTGCTGATGCCTTCGAAGCCGCCGAAGGAGCCTCAGTTCGCGACGAAGAAGGTGTCCAAAAAGGCGAAGAAGAAGGGTGACGCGATGGCGCTGATGTCAGCTTCGGCGCCCCAGCAACACCAGCCGGGGATTCCCTCGGGGGCGACACCGCTCAAGCCGTACGAGAAACTCATCCGCAGTGGAATTGTCGAGGTGGAGGCGCTTTGTTTCATCCGCGGACGCTCCATCGCCCGCCGGTTCTTCATCCTCGACGAGGCGCAGCAGCTGACCCCGCACGAGGTGAAGACGGTGATCACGCGCATCTCGGAGGGCTCGAAGATCGTGCTGATCGGCGATCCCGCGCAGATTGACAATCCGTATGTGGATTCCCGAAGCAACGGGCTGGTGTTTGCGCACAATCGCATGAAGGGTCAGACGGTTGCGGCGCATGTGACGCTCACCAAGGGCGAGCGCTCGAAGCTGGCCGAACTCGCGGCGGATCTGCTGTGAGCGGCGGAGGGGGCCCAAGTTTGTGGTGACAACGGAGGCGCTCGCAACAGGCTTGTCCAGGAAACCCCATCCCCGAATGTCGTTCCTTCGCCTGACCTTCGCCCTTGCCCTGATTGGAATCCTTGGAACCGCCTGTTCCCACCTGGACATTTCGGCGGCGCCGCTGGGCGACCAGGTGCTGCATGGGACGGTGGACTTCCATCCGCTTCCGCCGCTTGGCAAGACTTCGGTCCTGGTTCGGATGGTGGACGTGACAAACGACGATCCTATCGTGATCGGCGAGACGACGGTGCAGGCGGCCGGTGCGCCACCGGTGCCGTTCACGATCAGCTACAAGGCGAGCGACATCGAACCGCCAAAGCGGGTGCAGCTGGTGGTTCGGGTATCCGTCGACGGGAAGCTTCGGTACTACAACATAGACTCGTATGCGGTCTCGCCGATGAACGCAGACCGTACGGTGCGCGTGTGGGTGACGCCGGTGCGCCGCTGAACCGGATCACTTTCGCGATTTCAGCACCGCCTTGGCGGCCTCGAACGGGGCCCTTGTGAGCGATCGAAGTGTGGACGGGGCGGAGGCCTCGGGCTTTTCGCCTTTTGCCGGAACCGATGGGGTGCCCGTGGGAGGGCGGACTGCCTGTACGGGAGCGTCTGAGGGTGTAGGGGCCTTTTCCCGGCGGGTCAGGACCTCCTCCCGTTTCTTGAGTGCCGATTCCCAATCGCGCAGAGCGAGCCGGTCTTCGCGCAAGTGGGCCTTTTCTGCCTCGAACAACTCGGTGGCGCGCTGGAATCGGGCCCACTGGTCCCTGAGGTCGTCCGGCGTTGGGAGGGCGGCATCGTCGTCGTAACGCTGCGGGCTTTGCTTGGCGGCGGCGAGGGCGAGGCGTTCGGTTTCGAGGGTGGCCTGCAGGTCCCGGAGGCGCGCCTCGTAGCGCCGGAGATTGGCCTCCTCGTCGCGGAGTGTTTCCAGGTCCCGGTGCCAGGACTGGCGTTCGGCCGCGAGCTGGGCCCGTTCGCGGCTGATGTGTTCGGACTCTGCGGCGAGCTGATCGGCGTGCCGGGCGAGCTGGAGCCGCTTTGCGGCGAGCGGGTCGACATCGGGGCCGGAGGAGGCCGACGTGGCAGGTGTCTCCGAAGGACCGATACGGTCGAGACTGCGGCGTTCGTTCTCGACCGCCTGCTGTTCCCGAAACGCCTCGGCGCGCTGGGCGGCCAAGCAGCGTGCGTTCTCCTCGATGGCGGCACGGGCTGCGGCGACGAGCTCACGCTGGCTCCGCGCGCCGGCGAGATCGGCGCGCGTCCGGGCGAGATCGGCAGACTGGGTGAGGAGAGTCCGGAGCTGAACTTCGAGCGCATTGCGCTCGTGTGCGAGCCGGAGGAGCTGGCCCTCGAGCACGGCGCGTTCGCGTGCGGCCTGGGCGAGGTCGGTGGCCGCGCTTGCGGTGGCCGGCGTGGCGACCCCCCCGGCGAATTCCAGCACGGACTCGGCCTGACTGAGTTCATGAGACACGATGCCGGCGTCGAACGAAGGGACGACCTCGAAATAGGCGCAAACCCGGGAGACGACCGGGGCCAGGTCTTCAGAGGGCGGGATCACGTCGTGCACGCCCTGGCGGGCACCCTCGACCATGAGCGGGAACTTGAGCTGCTCGACGAGGAGCATGATCGCGAGGGTCGGCTGCGCCCTCCGGAGCCGGTTTGAGAGCTCCAGATCGGGCGCATCCGGCAGATCGTGCGCGATCACGGCGAGATCGATCCACTCAGACAACACGGCCTCCTCCCCCTCGGCGGCGGTCGCGCAGTGACGGACGTCGAAGCCGCAGGCGGCGAGCAGCATGACGCATCGGCGCCGAATACGAGAGTCGGGATGAACGAGCAGGATTTTTCTGGCGAGATTCATGAATGCGCGGCGTGTCGGGCGGCAGTATAGGTGATTCGGGGGTGGCGCACCATGGGGTGGCATGGGATTTACGGTTGGTTTACCCGCCTGACAGGGGAAAAATTGCCCTCGCCGGAGGGGTTTGGCGACCCTAGGAGTCGGCCATGCGAGTGGTGGTACTTTGTTCGGGCGGCATGGATTCGGTCACGGCGCTTCACTGGGCGCGTGCCGAACACGACGTGTTGGCTGCGATCAGCTTCGACTATGGGTCGAAGCACAATCATCGCGAGCTGCCGTTTGCGGCCGAGCAGTGTGCGGGGCTTGGCGTGCGGCACGAAGTGGTGTCGCTGGATTTCATGGCGCGGCTGTTTGCCTCGAACCTGCTCTCGGGCGGAGGGGAGATTCCGGACGGGCATTACGAGGAGGAGACCATGAAGCAGACCGTCGTGCCGTTCCGAAATGCGATCATGTTGTCGGTCGCGGCTGGATACGCCGAAAGCGTGGGCGCGGAGGGGCTGGTCATCGCCGCGCACGGAGGCGACCATGCGATCTACCCGGACTGCCGCGAGGCGTTCATGGCGGCGATGGGCGAGGCGATGAGGACCGGGACCTATGCGGGCATCCGGCTGCTCCGGCCATTCATAGAGATGAACAAGGGCGCCATAGCGGTGCTCGGGGTGCGGCTTGGGGTGGATTTCGGAAGGACATGGTCCTGCTACAAAGGCGGTGCGCGCCATTGCGGTCGTTGTGGCACCTGTGTTGAACGCCGCGAGGCATTCCTGGTCGCGGGCGTGCCGGATCCGACCGATTACGAGAGTCTGGACCCGCTACCTCCGCGGCCGGCCGGGGTGGGAGGCTGAACGATGCTTGTCTCGGAAATCTTTCATTCGATCCAGGGGGAGGGGGAGCTGACGGGAGTGCCTTCGGTCTTCGTGCGCACGAGCGGCTGCAACCTGCGGTGCGCCTGGTGCGATACGCCCTATGCGTCGTGGAATCCGGAAGGTGCCGTGATGACGGTGGATTCGATTGTGGCGGAAGTGGGCCGGCATGCGTGCGGCCACGTGGTGCTTACCGGGGGCGAGCCGATGGTGGCCCCGCAGATTGTGGAACTCGCGACGGAGCTGAAGATGCTCGGTTACCACATCACGATCGAGACGGCCGGTACGCTGCCTCCCGGTGGCATTGCGTGCGACCTGGCTTCGATCTCGCCGAAGCTGCTTAATTCGGCTCCCTCGGCCATCGATCATCCGGCGTGGCACAAGCGGCACGAACTCGAGCGCTGGAAG
>JAJXYI010000677.1 GCA_021780625.1 bacterium
GGGGGGGGGGGGGTGAGGGGGGGGGGGGGGGGGGGGGGGGGGGGGGGGGGGGGGGCGGCGGACTTTCGGCGGGCGGCGGCGTCGAGCAGCCAGGAGGTGATGGAGGCGCGGAGGCGTTTGAACTCGGCGTCGTGATTGAGCTCCTTGCGATCGCGGGGGCGGGAGAGGGGCACGCGGATCTCGGGGCCGAGCGTCGCTCCGGGGCCGGGTGTCATGGGAATGATGCGGTCGGCGAGCAGAAGGCCCTCATCGACGTCGTTGGTGATGAGCACGACCGTCTTGCGGTCTGCGGCCCAGATGCGGGCGATCTCGGACTGAAGGCTGCCGCGGGTCAGGGCGTCGAGGGCGGAGAGGGGCTCGTCGAGGAGCAGGACCTGGGGATCCATGGCCAGTGCCCGGGCGACGGATACACGCTGGCGCATGCCGCCGGAGAGCTGGCGGGGCAGCTTATCGCGGGCGGCGGAGAGGTTGACCATCGCGAGGTGGCGGTCGACGTGCTCGCTGCGGCGGGCGGCGGTCCAGGAGGGGAAGAGACTGTCGACGGCCAGGGCGATGTTTTCGGCGACCGTGAGCCAGGGGAGGAGCGAGTAGTTTTGGAAGACCACGCCGCGGTCGGGGCCGGGGCCGGCGACGACCCGGCCGTCGAGGCGCACTGTGCCGGCGTCGGGCAGGAGAAGACCCGCGAGGAGGTTGATCAACGTGGTCTTTCCGGAGCCGGAGAACCCGACGATCGCGACGAACTCGCCGCGTTCGATGTGCAGGTCGAGGCCGCGAAGGACGGAGGCGTGTCCGAAGTTTTTGGAGACGCCGTTCAGTTCGAGGAAGGCCATGGCGTCAGCGGTTTGCCGACCGGTCGTAGCTGACGAGCTGCTGGAGCGTCAGCATGAGCCGGTCGAGGATGAAGCCGATGATGCCGATGGTGAAGACGGCGACCATGATCAGGGCGAGCGTCTGGCTGCTGCCGTTCTGGAACATGTCCCAGACGAATTTCCCGAGGCCTGGGTTTTGGGCGAGCATCTCGGCGGCGATCAGCACCATCCAACCCACGCTGAGGGAGAGGCGCAGGCCGGTGAAGATGTACGGCAGAGCGGAAGGCAGCACGATCTTGCGCAGGCGCACCCACCAGGAGAGGCGGAGCACGCGGGCGACGTTGAGGTGGTCGGGATCGATCGAGCCGACGCCGATTGCGGTGTTTACGAGCGTGGGCCACAGGGAGCAGAGAGCGACGGTGATGGCGGAGCTCACGAAGGACTTGGCGAACAGCGGGTCCTTGGACGTATACAGGGCGCTCACGAGGATCATCACGATTGGCAGCCAGGCGAGCGGCGAGACGGGGCGGAAGAGCTGGACGTAGGGATTGACGGTGTTGAAAAACCCCTTGCTCAAGCCGCAGAGGACGCCGATGGGAACGGCGATGAGCGACGCGAGCAGGAAGCCGGCGAAGACGGTTTCAAGGCTTGTGAGGATTTCGTCGAAATAGGTTGGGGCGCCGCTGTATTTGCGCGCGGGCCAGTGGCGGCCCGGGAACGCTTTTTCGTAGCGGACCCGGAGTTCGGCCTGACGGGCATAGAACGCCTTCTCGCGGCGGCGCTCGGCGTTGTGTTCGCGGACGAGCCCGACGGCCTGGTTCCAGACCTGGGTGGGGCCCGGGAGCGAACCGATGCTGGTGTGGATGTTGGCGGCGGCGGCGGACCAGAGGGCGAGGAAAACCAGGCCGCCGACCAGGGGGAGCCCGACCAGGCGTCCGAGTGCGGAGAACTGGGTGCGGGGTTCCTCGGCCCGGCACAGCCGGATGAGGGGGACGAGCACGGTGAGGCCGGTGGCTTCGCAGAAGGCAATGAGGCGGTTGAGGAGATTCATGGCAGTCAGTCCTTCAGCCCGATCTTAAACGAGCGCAGGTAGGCGTTGGGGTGGTGTGCGTCGTAGGTGATTCCGTCGATGAAGGCGTGGGTGGGCGGCTTGAAACCGTCGGTGACGGGGAGGTCGGAGGCCTTCATCCTGCCCTCGGCGATGAGCTGGGCCGCGGCCTTGCGGTAGATGCCGGGGCGATACACTTCCCGGGCGATCTTCAGGTACCAGGAGGCGGGCTCGGCCTTTGGAATCTGGCCCCAGCGTCGCATCTGCGTGAGGAACCAGATGCAGTCGCTATAGTATGGATACGTGGCGTGATGGCGGAAGAAGACGTTGAAGTCGGGCATCGGGCGCGTGTCGCCCTTCCCGTATTCGAAGGTGCCGGTCATGCTGTTTGCGATCACTGCGGGGTCGGCGCCGACGTACTCGGGGCGGGACAGGATCTGGACGGCCCTGCGGCGGTTGGCCTCGCTCGCGTCGAGCCACATTGCGGCGCGGATGAGGGCGCGGAGGATGGCGAGGTGGGTGTTGGGATACTTCCTGGCCCAGGCCTCGGTCACGCCGAAGACCTTCTCGGGATTGTTCTTCCAGATCTCGTAATCGGTGATGACCGGGACGCCGATGCCCTTGAAGACGGCCTGCTGGTTCCAGGGTTCGCCGACGCAGTAACCCTGGATGGTTCCCTGCTCGAGGGTGAAGGGCATCTGGGGGGGCGGGGTGACGGACAGAAGCACGTCGGCGTTGGTGGTGCCGGTGGTGTCTCCATTGATATAATACCCGGGGCTGATGCCGCCGGCGGCGAGCCAGTAGCGGAGGTAGTAATTGTGGGTGGAGACTGGGAACACCATGCCCATGCGCATGGGGGTGCCGGCGGCCAGGTCGCGGTCGACGACGGGCTTGAGCGCAGATGCCGGGATGGGGTGAGGCGGGTGGGGGACGTCGAGGGCGGGGTCGGCCGTCCTCATCTGGCGCCACACGTCGTTGGAGACCGTGATGGCGTTGCCGTTGAGGTCCATGCTGAAGGCGGTGATGATCCGTGCCCTGGTGCCGATCCCGATGGTCGCGCCGATTGGCTGACCGGCAAGCATCTGGGCGCCGTCGAGTTCGCCGCTGATCACGCGGTCGAGCAGGATCTTCCAATTGGCCTGGGCCTCGAGCGTGACGGAGAGGTACTCGTCATCGAAGAAACCCAGTTCCTTCGCAATGACGAGCGGTGCACAATCGGTGAGCTTGATGAAGCCGATTTTGACTTCTGTCTTTTCGGGCGGCTGGGACGGGGGCGCATTCTGCGCGACGGCGGGAGCGGGCAGGACTGCGAGCGTGAACAGGACCGCGACTAGCGGGAGGAATCGCGAGAGGACGGGGCGGGCGGCGCGGAGGAAGGCCGGGTGGGGCTGCGGTGAGGGATGCGACATGCGGCGGGCTTGGTTTGAAGGAGTTGGGAGAGAGGCGTGGGCTCAGTCGCCCGCAACGGGGTTGGGGCGGGCGACTGCTTCGGCGATCGCGAAGGTGCGTTCGAAGATGTCCGCGCGGAAGGTCGTCTCTATCAGGTCCTGGGGAACGGGGCGCGACTGAGGGATCAGTCCATGTCTTCTGAAGCCGTCGAGCAGCCATTGCGCCTTTTCGGCGGAGGGCTCGTGCATGGATGTCCTGTCGAAGGCCGCGGGGGAGTCAGGGTTCCCCTCGCCGAGGCCGAGCGCGACGACCTTGGCCGACAGGTTCAGGTATTCGCGTCGTGCCAGCATCGATACGAGTTCGGTCCTGAACTCGGGGCGTGCGCTGAGTTCGGCTCCAGCGGCCAGGGCGCGAAGGAGGGCGCGGTGCTCGCCGTCGCGGGCCTCGGCGAAATCCTCGCGGACCATTAGGACCTTCTCAATGTGGCCTGGTGCGAGCGTGCGGCTGGTGGCGGGGCAGAACCCCACCTGTTCGCGCACGGCGAGCGCGTTCCAGGGTTCGCCCGAGCAATAGCCGTCGATCGTTCCGGCGTAGAGGTTTCTGAACAGGAGGGGAGGCGGCACGACCACGATGCGGTAATCCACGTCGGGCCGCAGACCGGCGGCCTTCAGCCAGTCGCCCAGGAGGATGCGGTGGGAGGAATGTTCGGAGACAACGCCCAGCACCAGCTGGCGTTCGCCGCGGGTGCGCCGCGCCTCCTCCTTCAACGTGGCCCCGTCGCGCACGCCGCGTCCGTGCAGGTCCATCGAAAGAGTGATCGCGTTGCCCTCCTCGCCGAGGGCGAAGGCGGTGACGCAGGGGCAGGCGGGGCAGTGGATGCCGAGGCTGGTGCTGAGGACCATCGCCCCGAGGGCGTGCGCGGCATCGAGCTCGCGATAGATGACCTTGTCGCGGATTGTCGCCCAGCCGAGTTCGCGTCGCAACTCGACGCGGACTCCCTCCTTGCGGAACAGGCCCATCTCGTGGGCGACGATGAGGGGGGCGGCGTCGGCGAGGGCGATGAAGCCGATGCGGAGCGCCGCGGCGGGAGCGGAGTGGGTGGAGAGACCTGTGAGCTTGGGAGGCATCGTGATCAGGGCTTGGCTTTAGCCTGTCGGATGCCAGTTCGGAGAGGTGGCTCGAAAAGTGCTTTGGAAAGATTCGTTCGAAATGAGAAAAACGATTCATCATCCAAAACACCGCGCGCATGGGGTTCGCGCACTGGAAGCATGAGCGCGGTGATCGACAGTCGGCAGCTCCTCGCATTTGCCACGCTGGCCAGGCGTCGGAGCTTTACGAATACAGCGCGCGAGCTGTGCCTGACACAGTCGGCGGTGAGCCACGCGATCAAGACGCTCGAGCAGGACATGGGTGCGGAGCTTTTCGCCCGCGTGGGCAAGACGGTGCACCTCACCGAGGCCGGGGAGCGGCTGCTGGAGACGGCCGACGGCGTGCTGCGGGCGATGAAGGAGGCGCGCGACGGCGTCCGGGATCTCAAGCAGTGGGGGCACGGCCGTCTTCGCGTGGGCGCGAGCACGAGCCTCTGCCAGTACCTGCTTCCGACCGTGCTGCGCGAATTCAAGCAGAGTTTTCCCGCGTGCGAGCTGAGGGTGGAGCCGGGGGATGGGCCGAAGATGGCCGACATGCTGCGCTCGAACCAGGTCGACATCGCACTGATGCTCAAGCCTGCGCGCCACAACGAGCTGGTGTGCCGGAGGTTGTTCGACGACGAGCTCAAGCTGATTGTCTCGCCGCAGCATCGCTGGGCCGAGGCGACGTCGATCAACCGCGCCGAACTCGGCTCCGAGACGCTGATCCTCTACAACAAGGGGAGCTACACGTTCTCGTTGATCGACGACTTTCTGCGTCGCGACAAAATCATACTCCAGAACTTCATCGAGCTCGGGAGCATGGAGGCGATCAAGGAACTCGTGAAGATCGGGCTGGGCGCGGGGATTTTCGCCCCTTGGATTGCGCGGAAGGAGCTTGAGGAACGCTCGCTTGTGGCGCGTTCGATGGGTGCGCGCCGCCTGCCACGGAGCTGGGTGGTGGCGCACCTGAAGGGGCGGAGGCTGTCGCTGGCCGAGGAGACGTTCATCGGACTGTGCGAATCGGTGGCCGAGACGGCGATCGTGACGGGTCTGGTGGAGTAGTCGCGCGCCTAGGGCCTGGCGCCCCAGCGGTCCGAGTCCGCGGCGTCGTTGAGGTTTGCCGCGGAGGGGCGAAGCGTTGCCGGAAGATCGAGAATGGCGAGCAGGCCTGCGCGTCCGAGCTCCTCGCACAGCGCCTGCATCGACAGCGTGCGGGCGGCGATGCGTCGCGCGGCCGCGTCGAGGGCGGCCAGGGGATAGAGGGCGGCGAGCGGCTCGAAGTAGTTGCCGTTGCGATACACAGCGCCGCGAGCGGGCGTGGCTGCGGCCAGCAGCGGGGCGAACCACGCCGCGCCGGCGCCGGGCATGTCGATCGCCAGCAGCGCGGCGAGCGGACCCGCGCCGAGGCGGAGCCCGGCGTGCAGGCCGGAGAGCGGCCCGAGGTCCGCGTCGTCGTCCGGGATCGCCTCGAGCCCGGGCAGGGGAGGCTGATCGTGCTGGCGCGACGCGACGATGCGCGCGGCGCCGAGGCTGGAGAGCGTCCGGGCCTGGCGGCGCCACAGCGGCTCGCCGTCGATGAGGAGAATGGCCTTGTCCCGGCCCATCCGCGTGGACCGGCCTCCGGCAAGCAGGATGCCGAGCGAGAGGTCGTTCATTGGACGGCGACGACGGCTTCGCTGCGGAGGAAGCCGTCCGACAGGATCCGGCAGCGCAGCCCGCCTCGCCCCTTCATCCAGGCCTCTGCTCCGGGCGCGATGGCCTGGTCCATCCAGTAGCATGGGCGGCATTCCTCGGTGCCCTCCAACCCGACTCCCTGCAGCGTGAACCGTTTGCCGACGAGCGACCCGAGGTCGGCGCCTGTGACGATCGCGTTGCGGCGAAGGGCTGCGGGCGTGACGGCGGATGCTCCGAGTTCCTCCTTCAGCTGGAGGAACACGTCCCAGGAGAACAGCGTGAGCTGGCCCTTGTAATCGGGCCTGTAGTCAAAAAAGCGATCGCCGCGCAGTCCGCGTCCGGCGATGCACTCGACCTGGGGCACCTCGACCACGCACTCCTCGCCGGCCGGGCCGCCGTGGTGGCCGAAGTAGTTGTGGGCCGGAGACAGGTAAAGGTGGAGGATGCGGAGATCGGAGGACATGACAGGGAACGACTCAGTTCATCCAGAATTCGGCACCGGATTTGGTCAGAAAGCAACGCAGAGAACGAGGATCGCGGAGGCGAATCTCAGCTCGGGGGCTGAGGCCAGGGAGCCATCCGAGAGGTGTGCATTTCCTGCAATTTCCGCGCGTACGAGTGTCTGCGTGAGACTCGCTTCAACCCGGGTTCGCGCGGGGCGCGGCGGTGGATTCGTCGAGCGTGGCGGTGGCGCGGATGTCGCGGGACGAGGCGCCGATGAGGATGTCGAAGCGGCCGTGATCCATCACCCAGCCCGAGATGACGGGATCGTAGTAGGAGAAGGCCTGACGCGGCAGCAGGAAGGTCAGTGTGCGGGTTTCCCCGCGTTTCAGGAAGACACGTTGAAATCCCTTCAACTCCTTTTCCGGACGGAACAGGCGGGGATGCTCCTCGTGCACGTAAAGTTCGGCGACCTCCGCGCCGTCGCGAGGGCCGGTGTTGGTGACATCGATCGTGATTTTTGCGACGGCATCGGGGTCGGTCGCGAGACGTTCGACATGGAGATTGGAGTAGGCAAACGTCGTGTACGAGAGGCCGAAGCCGAAGGGGAACAGCGGCTCGATGTGCTTCGTATCGAACCAACGGTACCCGACGAGCAGGCCTTCGTCGTAATGTTCGACTCCGTCCTTGCCTGGATACGCGCCGAGCGCGTGTGCGGGTGAATCGGAGAGCTTGCGCGGGAAGGTGCAGGGCAGCTTGCCGGAGGGATTGAAGTCGCCAAACAGGACGTGAGCCAGGGCGTTGCCGGCCTCGCTGCCGCCGTACCACGCTTCGACCACTGCAGGCACCCGGGACAGCCAGGCTTCGTCCATTGCCACGGGGGAGCCCGATACCAGCACGACGATCGTGTGGGGGTTTGCGGCGACGACGGCCCTGATCAGATCGTTCTGGCCCCAGGGAAGATCGAGCGATGCGCGGTCCATGCCCTCGCAATCGTAGGGGCGCTCACGGATGAGCCCGCCGATCACGATTGCGACATCCGCGGCTTTCGCGGCGGCGAGGGCCTGGGCGATCATGGCCGGGGAGGTGCCGGTGGTGCTGCTGTAGCCGGGCGAAGTGATCACGTTGAGCGAGGTGCCGACGCGATGCAGGATGCCCTCGAGCGGACTCACCTCGTAAAGCGCCTTGATGCGCGCGCTATCGCCACCGTACGCCTGAAGGCGAGTGGCGTTCTCGCCGATGACGGCGATCGTGTGCAGCTTGGCTGCGTCGAGCGGGAGCGCGGCGCCGGAGTTTTTCAGCAGGACGATGCCCTCCTCGGCGACGCGCAGGGCTGCGGCGCGGTGTTCCGGCGTGCAGATCGAACCGGGTTCGCGGGAGTCGAGGGCGCCGGTGGCGATCATCACGCGCAGGCTGCGGCGGACCTTGTCGTCGAGCAGCGACATCGGGTATTTGCCCGACAGGAGCCCCGCCTTGAAAGCGCCGGCCATGAAGAAACCGTCGTAGTCGCCGCGCTTGGTGCCCATTTCCACATCGAGGCCGCCGCGGACGGCGCCGTCGGTGTCGTGGACCGCGTGCCAGTCGGAAATGACGATGCCCTTGAAGCCCCAGTGTTTCTTAAGGATGCCGTTGAGGAGAGCGTCGTTTTCGCAGCAATACTGACCACGAAAGCGGTTGTAGGCGCCCATGACCGCCCAGACTCCGCCCTTCTGGACGGCGGCCTTGAAAGGCGGCAGGTAGATTTCGTGCAGGGTGCGCTCGTCCATCTCGACGTCGATCGAGCCACGCTGGGTTTCCTGATCATTTCCGACAAAGTGTTTTACGCAGGAGGCGACGCCGTGGGACTGGACGGCGCGGATGTAGCCGACGGCCATGCGTCCGGCGAGATAGGGATCTTCGCCGAAGTATTCGGAGTTACGCCCGTTGATGGGGGTGCGCATAATGTTCACTCCGGGTCCGAGCATGATGTCCTTGCCGCGCATCCGGGCCTCCTCGCCGATGACGTTGCCGTAGGCGGTGGCGGCGTCGGGATCCCAGGTTGAGGCGAGATCGATGAGGACGGGCATACACATCACGTAATCGTCGTGGCGATTGGCGGGGTCGAAGGAATCGCGCAGCACGTCCTCGCGCACGCCGTGGGGGCCGTCGTCCATCCAGCGCTCGGGGATTCCGAGCCGGGGGATGCCGGCGGTGCTGAAAGTCGAGGCGCCGTGGGTAAAGGCGAGCTTCTCGTCGAGGGTGAGGCGGCGCAGGAGGTCGTCGGCACGGGTTTCCAGGGGAAGCGCCGGATTGCGATAGGCGGGGAGGGCGGCGGTGGAGGCGCGTGCAAGGACGGCTGACAACAGGAGCGCGGACAACAGGGGGAAGCGGAGTCGGAGGAGGGGCATGGGAAGACAGTTCGGAGAGCCGCTGCACAAACCGGCAGCTCGAACCAATCCGCAAGGGCTCGAGGATTCACACGGTAGAGCGTTGACGGTTCGGATTATGGAGACCGTGGCTCGCGAGGCGGGGCCGGAGTGCAGGGAGGAAAAGAGGGGCGATCGTACCCGAATCCCCTCAAATTCGCCCTTGGATCCAATTCTGATTCATCGCTGAAGAAAAGAGTCCGGTTCGCGTCCCCACATTTATGCGACCATCTCCCTGACAAGTTCGACGACCCAGCCCCTGCCTCAAATCGGACAGCGGCCCGCGTCGGGGCTGCGTTCGAGCAATCCACAGCATCGTATTTCGCCCGGACTCCGGACTTCAATCCCAGGCCGATCCAACGCCAAAACAACCACGGTGCGAGTTCCCGTCGTGTGTTGTGATCGGGCTTTGAATGCCGATCGGCTCGCGCCCTCTTCGGGTGTGATTCCGGGTTTCGCCCCGCCTTTTTTGCCTGATGTCCGGTAAGCGCTGCGAGCGGCAGGCGGAAAGCCACTTCAAATCATGACTCAGCTTGGGGCAGACAGTTCGGTGGCGGCGTCGCTCACGGCGCGGGCAATTGCGCCTGTCGCTGGCTCGGCGCGGCAAATCTCGGGCGACATGGGCGCCGGATTCCGAATCCTTTTTGGGGTGGATAACATCGGAGGCCCCGGATGGGTGTCCGCGGCCTCCATTTTCCCGGCGTGCCGGCACTCCCGAGGGAAGAAAGGTGGCGCGTGGCGGGCGCCGTCCTGGATTTTGGCGGTTCAGTGCGCGGACGGCTTCAGGAAGCCCCGGTCGGCCATCCAGTCGGCCATGCGGTCGGGCCAATGTCGTATTGCGAGAAATTGCGAGCGGTTGCCCATGTTGAAGGCATGTTTGCCCTGGGCGATGAAGTGGGCCTCCACGGAGGCTCCGACCGCGCGGTATTTTTCGTAGAGGGACAGGGCGACCTTGTCGCAGCCGTATTCGTCGTCGTCGGCTGCGAGCAGGAACGCGGGTGGAGCGTCGGCCGGCACCACGTTGGGGACGCCGCCGCCGGGGTACACGGCCATCACGAAATCGGGCCGTCCGTTGGCGCGGTCGATCGGATCCGGCGCCGAGGGATCTCCGTCGCCCTTGTCGAAGGCGACCATCATCGCGATCTGTCCGCCCGCGGAAAATCCCAGGAAACCGATGCGATTGGGATCGATGGAAAACTCCGTGGCGTGGGACCGCACCAGGCGCATCGCGCGGTAGGCGTCCTGGCGCACGTCTGCGAGGGTGTAGGGTGAGTGCGGCGCATTGGGCAGGCGGTATTTCAAAACGAAGACGGTCACGCCGAGCGGATTCAGAAAATCGGCGACCTGCCTGCCCTCGGCATCGAACACGAGCTCGCGAAAGCCGCCGCCGGGGGCGACCACGACGGCGCAGCCGTTGGACTTGGCTTTGTCGGGCCTGAAGACGGTGAGGGACGGATTGTTCACGTCGCGCACCCAGTAGTCGTGGGCGCGCTCCGGGATGTCCTTGAGTTTTTCGAAGCCGGGCGCGCCGTTGGGCCAAAGATGGATGACTTCGGGAGCGGGCCGTGCGAGAGCGAGGGAGGGGAGCGCGAGGGCGAACAGAACGATGCGAAGGTGCATGGAGCAGGATTTGGATGAGGGGAGGGGCCGGGCCTTGCGGCGGGGGAGGACGGCGGCAAGATCCGCGGGAAACCGGTCCCGGGCAACCGGGACTTGGCTCACCCTTTAGAGAGGAGTCGAAAAAGGAGAGGCCGCGACGAAGCCTGTCCAGCACAAGAACCTCGGAGCGCAGGGGGGGCGGATGCACCAAGTGCGGCGGCAAATCGGTGGCGACCGGCAGTGGCCTGGCAGCGACCGCCGGGGAAACGCTACGCGCGGCTCAGCGGCGTGACTGTCGTTTCGGACGTTCGATTCCGGATTGCGTGGGCACGTAACCGGGAAGCCCCGTGAGCACGCCCGTGCCGGCCAGCTCGGCGATCCGGGATTTGAGGGTCCGACCGCGGTCGCTGCGCCACCACGTGGCGGGAGCAACGAGGTCGAAGTCGACAGCTTCGGCCGGTACGAAATCCAAGCCGTGCGCCATTGCCAGTGCCTGGGGTCCGACGGTGACGTCCGCCCGTCCGCCTGCCACGGCCTGAGCGCCATCGGTGGCCGAGGCCAGCGGGACATCGTAGCCGGGGATCCGACGCGGGTCGATTTTCGCCCGGGCGAGTTCTCGGTCGAGCCAGTGCCGAGCGGCGGCCGAATCCGCGCGGTTGGCCAGACGCCATTTCCCGGTGGCGAGAGCGGTGCAGCCGAAGAATTTGGCGCCCACGCCCCGCCGCACCAGCCAGCCCTGTTCCCAGCGGGTGAATTGCACCAGGCTCATCCGGGCTCCGAGACCGCGCAGGCGGAGTTCCGCCAGATTGCCGGCGCCATTGGTGCCGGAGTAATGGATACCCGCCACGTGCACCTGCCCCGCGGCGAGGAGATCGAGAGCGCGGCCGCTGCCGCAGTCGATCCAATGCCACCGGCCGCCAGCGGTCGATCCTGCGGCAGGCTGGAGCAGGGCGAGCGCGGGATCGCATCCTGCAATGAGCAGATTGGAGGTCGGGGCGGGCAGTGCCGCGAGCATCCGCGCGCGTCCTGGACCTTCCAATACAGCGTCGGCCGGGGCAAAGCCAGCTGCGAGCGTGCCCGCAGTGTCCGCGGCATGGGCGATCCAGCTCCCTCCGACCCGGCCGAGCCACAGGCGGGCGCCAGCCTCGAGCCTGGGATCCGCCTGCGTGACGGGAATCCCCGTGGCCTCGGCTGCGGCGGTGGCTCCGAAAAGCTCCTCGACGGTGCTGCCCAGCACGGTGGCCAGGCGCAGTGCGATCACGACATTGGGGAGCACCCGGCCGGCCTCCATCTGGTTGAAAAACTGCCGACTCACCCCGATCTGGCCGGCCAGCGCCGTCTGAGTAAGCCCGCGTTCTTGGCGGAGACAGGCCAACTTATGAGCGGGGAAGGGCGCCGGTTTTTCTGGTTCTGGTGAATTAGGCATGGCATTTGCTGTAAAATAAACAGAACACAAATGTCAACTAAACACGACACAGCTTTTGCCCTTCGGGCGACGTTTAGGCGGTTTCTTGGCTGGGCGTTATTTCCCGCAGTGCTGGCGCTGAACCCATCGGCCTTCGCGGATGAGGCCTCGATCGAGGCGCGTCTGAATGCCTTGGAGAGCCAGCTCAAGACCGTGCAGGCGGAAAACCTGCAGCTTCGCCAGGCCCTCGGCCTTAGCGACACGCCCGGGGTGGCGGTTGCGAAACCCGCAGGCAAGGCGTCCGCGCTCACCGTCGCCGGCATCCTGCAGGTCCAGGCGGAGTTCGGCGACAAGGGTGACCCGCGGTTCGGGTCGGCCAATGATCGGTTCTATCTGCGCCGCGCCCGCCTCGGCGTCTCCGGTCGGCTGATCGAAGGCTTCGACTTCAAGGTGGAGGGCGAATTCGCCAATTCTCTCGCGGGTGGCGCGACGGGGGCGAGTTCTTCGATGACCGATGGTTATATCAACTGGAACCATTTCAATTGGGCCAACGTGAAAGTCGGCCAGTTCAAGACCCCCTTCGGTTACGAATTCATCACGTCGGCTCCGAAGCTCTTCACGGCCGAACGCACGCTCGGCATGGACATGCTTTCTCTTAAGCGTCAGATCGGCGTGCAGGTGGGAGGCGACGTGTTCGCCAAGCGTCTCAGCTACGCGGGCGGGCTGTTCAATGGCACGGGGGCCAACGTCAGCGTCAACGACAATGGAAAGTTCCTCTACATCGGTCGCGTGTCGGGCGTGCCGTGGCAGGGCACGCTGCTCGCTCAGACGGCCCGCTGGTCCGTCGGGGCCGACGGTTACACGTCCATCGACAACGGCGTCAGTGTCGCGCCCGCTTTTGGCACCACCGGAAAATCCTTTACCGGCAAACGCAAGGGGGTCGGCGTCGACACCCAGTTCCATCTCGGTCGCCTCGACCTGTGGACCGAGTATTTGAGCGTCCAGTTTGATCCGTCCAACCAGGTTCCCGCTGCGCGGTTCACCAGCGACGCCTGGTATCTGCAGGGCTCCTATTTCATTCTGCCCAAGACCTTGCAGGGAGTGGTCCGCTACGACACCTTCACTCCCAACCATTCGCTCTCCGCCAACTCGACCGACTCGTGGACGCTTGGGATGAACTGGTTGATCAAGGGCGACGATCTCAAGTTTCAACTCGACTACCTCCTGACCAATCCTCCGGCGGACGCCGCTCAGCAGCACAAGCTGATCCTGCGCAGCCAGGTGATTTTCTAAAAACGCACCACCACCTCACTCCACCCCCTCATGAAATCTCTCCGTCTTTTCGCCTGCCTCCTCCTTGCCGTGCTGGCTTCGCGGGCCGTGGCGGCCCAGCTCAACGTCTTTGCTGCAGCGAGCCTCTCCGACGCTTTCGCAGAACTTGCACCGGAGTTCCGGGCTGCGAGCGGGGACACCCTGCGCTGCAATTTTGGCGCGTCGGGTACGCTTGCCCTCCAGATCAAGGAAGGTGCGCCGGCCGACGTGATGTTCTCGGCCGACGAGATCCGCATGGACCAATTGGAGAAGGCCGGACTCCTGATGCCCGGCACCCGCCGCACGCTGCTTGCGAACCAGCTGGTGCTCGTAGTCGCAGCCGATCGCGGTGCGCCTGTCACCGTGCCGGCGGATCTGACGAAGACCGCGATCAGTCATGTGGCCATCGGCCAGCCGGCCACGGTGCCGGCAGGCACCTATGCGAAGGAATACCTTCAGAAGCTCGGCCTATGGAAGCAGCTTCACGACAAACTGGTGCCGCTCGAAAATGTACGCGCCGTGCTGGCGGCGGTCGAGACGGGCAACGCCGACGCTGGATTTGTGTATCGGACCGACGCGATGATTTCCAACCGAGTGAGAATCGCCTTCGCGGTGCCGCTCGCGGTCGGGCCGAAGATCACCTATCCGGCCGCGGTGATCCGGGACACGAAATCTCCCGAGGCGGCGCGTGCGCTGATGACGTTCCTCGCGGGACCGGAGGCGCAGAAGGTATTTGCCAAGTATGGCTTTCTCTCGGCGAATTGATCCGTGGGCGGTGTTCTCCCAATCACGCTATTCACGGTCGGGGTTGCCCTGCTGAGCACCGTGCTGATTTTGCCGGGTGGCCTTGCCCTTGGCTTGCTGCTGGCGCGGCGGCGCTGGCCGGGCAAGATCCTGGTCGAGACCCTGATTGCGCTGCCGCTGGTCATCCCGCCCGTCGCCACGGGGCTGATACTGCTGAAACTGTTCGGCGTGCGCGGTCCGCTCGGCATCCTGCTGACGCGGATTTTTGGCATCGAGATCGTGTTTACTTGGAAGGCGGTGGTGGTGGCGACGGCGGCGATGTCGTTCCCCCTGCTGGTCCGTTCGGCGCGGGTGGCGTTCGAGGAGGTGCCGACGCGGTACGAACAGGTGGCCCGCACGCTCGGAGCGGGGCCGTGGCGGGTGTTTTTCACGGTGACATTGCCGCTGGCGCGGCGCGGGCTGATGGCGGGATGCGTGCTGGCGTTTGCCCGGGCGCTTGGCGAGTTTGGTGCGACGGTGATGATTGCGGGCATGATCCCGGGGGAGACGATCACCCTTGCCCTCGGCATCTACCAAAACGTGCAGCTCGGTCATGAAAACGCGGCGCTGGGCCTGCTGGCCGTATCCGTGGCGCTGGCGTTCGGTGCGCTGGCGGCGAGCGAATGGTTGCTGCGGAGGCGGTCGCCATGAAGCTCGGTCTGCATGGCCTGCGGTTGCGGGCCGGGGGATTTTCGCTCGAGGTGGATGCGGAATTTGGCGGCCGGGTGACGGGCCTGTTCGGTGCCTCGGGTTCCGGCAAATCGACGCTGATTGAGCTCATCGCCGGCCTCCGCAGGCCGGATGCCGGCCAGGTCGTCCTGGGAGACACCGTGCTGGTGGATGTCGCCGCTGGGGTGCGGGTGCCCCTGGAGCGGCGGCGGATCGGTTACGTGCCGCAGGACGGAGCGCTCTTCCCTCACCTGACGGTCGAGGGAAACCTGCGTTTTGCGGAGCGCCGCTCGGGGGGCGCCGAAGGCCTTTTTGCACGTGCGCGGGTTTGCGAATTGCTGGGCATCGAGGGCTTGCTGTCGCGCCGGCCTGCCGATCTCTCGGGCGGAGAACGGCAACGTGTGGCGTTGGCCCGGACCCTGGTGTCGGAGCCTCGCCTGCTGTTGCTGGATGAGCCTCTGGCGGCGCTCGACGCCGCACGCAAGGCGGCGGTTCTTCCCTACCTCCGGCGAATCCGCGACGAGTTCCACGTGCCGATGGTATATGTCAGCCATGTGCCCGAGGAGATCATGGCATTGTGTGACGACATGGCGGTGCTGGCGGAGGGCCGCTTGCTGCAACAGGGACCCGTCGAGGAGGTGTTCCGGCGGCCGGCCACTTCGGAGGTGGCGCGGATTGTAGGTGTGGAAACCGTGTGTCCGGGAAAGGTGTCAGGCCGCGAGAAGGGGCTTGTCACGGTGCGCGTCGGGGCGCTGGCCATTATCGCACTGGCTGACCCGTTGTGGGAGGGGACGGCGGATGTGCTCGTAAGCATTCGTGCCGAGGACGTCGTTGTCTTGCGTGAGTCCGACGCTGTCCATACGAGCTCGCGCAACCGTTGGCCTGGGGTCGTGCGGGTCGTTGAACACGGTCCGACGACGGTCCGAGTCGAAGTCGATTGTGGGATCCCTGTCGTCGCCTTGCTTACGCGGCAGGCGGCTGAGGAACTTCAGCTCGTGGCTGGCTCTAAGGTCGAAGTTCTGGTCAAGGCGCATCACGTTCATCTCCTGGAGCAGTGACGTCTGCGCGCCCTCGTGCGAGGGGCAGTCCCCGGTGGACAGGGGCACCGATTCCCAGGCTGGAATCGATGGTGAGGTCGGAGTGAGGCTTCGGTTCAACCCGGATTTTTGTGCCCGGCTTAGAAATCGTCCTGCACGAGCGGGCGGCGCTCGACGCGTTGGGGATTGAGCTGCACAGCGACGGGGGAGGGCTCGAAGACGTCGATCTTCAACGGCACGCCCTCGCTGCGGGCGAAGGCGATGAGGCGTTCGATGAAACGGTCGGACAGGATCGTTCCCCGGTTGAGGAGAGGAATCTGATAGGTGTCGGAGGGCTGGAAGGGGGCGGCGAGGATGTCGGAGCGATTGAGCTGGCCGGCGGTCTTCTGTCTGACGGGGCAGGCGTGCCTGACGAGGGTCATGCCCAGGGAGACTCCGGCGATCGTGATTGAAAACGTCTCGCGAGTCGTCGTCGGGATGGGGAGGGCTGCGCTGAGACTTCCGAGCAGGAGGCCGCGCGAGAGGAAAGGGGCGATCATGGTGTACTCGCGGTCCTCGAGCGTGGAGCGCGCGTTCAGCGTCACGAGGTTCAAGATTTCGGCGAGGTAATCGAGCAGCGCGCGGTCGTTGGCTGGTCGCTTACGCATGGACTTTTCGAAGAGCTGACTGGCGGAGTCGGCGTTGGCCTCGAGAATGAAGTCGAGCCAGACTTGGGAGGGGTCCACGAAGAATCCGGCCCAGGCCATCAATGGCGACCGCTTGTAGGGACCCTCGGCGGGCTGGGCGGAGACGGCGACCTCGGTCCAACCGAGGCCGGAGCAGGCGTGGCGGATCGCCTGATCGATCTCGGCGGTGGACAGCTCGAGGCTGGGTGCATCGGAGGGTTGTCCGCGGACGTTCCTGGCAGCCGAGTGGGCCGGGGAGGCTGTGGGAGTGGAGCCGCCGTTCTTCGCGATGAGGTCCTCCAGCATCTTGTGGCGTTCCACGAGGGCGGCGAGTTCCTCGATTCTCTGTTGGAGTTCGTTGTCGTATTCGACGGCGCGGCGGGCTGCGCGAAGGCGGGCGAGCATCTCGACCTGATTAAAGGGCTTGGAAATGAATTCGTCGGCGCCCGCGTCGAGCCCGACGGCGATGTCGGCCTTGTCGTGTTTGGCGGTGAGGAGGATGATGTAGGGGCGGTGGGCCAGATTGAGGGACCGCAGCTTCGTGCAGAGCGCGGGGCCGCTGATGCCGGGCATCATCCAATCGAGCACGACGACCTGGGGGGCATCGGGCTCCTGCATCACCTTGAGGGCGGCTTCGCCGTCCTCGGCGATGACGGGGGAGTAGCCGGATTTTTCCAGGAACGCCTTCAGGACCGCCCTGGCCACCGCATTGTCGTCAACAGCCAGGATCTTCATCGGCGGAGATCGGAGGCCGGGGCGGTCAGGAAGAATCCGGGAGGAAATCCGGGCGTGGCGGTGGAGGGGGAGTGGTCGTGGAGGCAGCCGGGCATTCTGTGGTGGAATGAGAGGAGGACCAACGTGGAGGAAAGGGGAGGGCGGTCAATGCCGCCGCTGATTTTGCCGGTTGCAATCCCGCCAAGCCGCTCCGTATTTCTAGAAAGTTATACACCGACCTTCATCCATGGCAACGACTCCCGAGCTCAATATCGACCATGTGGCCAAGCTGGCGCGGCTGGCGCTTACCCCTGAGGAGAAGGCGACGTATTCGGCGCAGTTGGGCGACGTGCTGGCGTACATCGAACAGCTGAAGGAAGTGAACGTGGACGGCATCGAACCGACGGCCCACGCGTTCCCGCTGTACAACGTGTGGCGCGAGGACGTGGTGGGTCCGGCGCTGTCGGTTGAGAAGGCGTTGATGAACGCGCCGGCGCAGCGCGACAACATGGTGTCCGTGCCGACGGTCGTCGAATGAAGTCCCGGCCGGCATGACGGGGCTTCCGTGCTCCGTGGCTGGCGCCGATCAAACCTTTCCCGATGTCCTCACCGCTTCACCACGAAACCCTCGCCGCGCTGTCCGCGAAACTCGAGAACCGGACGCTCACGTCGGTCGAGCTGATGCAGACGTTTATTGAGCGCACGCGTGCGGTGGACGGCCGGGTGGGCGCCTTCAACTCCTTTGATGCTGACGACGCCCTGGAGCAGGCCCGGGCCTCCGATGCGAGGCGGGCGGCAGGGCAGGCGCGCGGGCCGCTGGACGGCATACCGATCGGGTTGAAGGACGTGATTGCGGTCGAGGGGCAGCCTCTGACGGCCTCCAGCAAGATCCTGGCGAATTTCGTGTCGCCGTATGACGGCACGGTTGCGCGGAAGCTCAAGGAGGCGGGGGCGATCTGCTGGGGGCGGTTGAATCTCGACGAGTTCGCGATGGGATCCTCGACGGAGAACTCGGGGACGCACGTGACGCGGAACCCCTGGGATCTGGAGCGCGTGCCTGGCGGTTCGTCGGGTGGAAGTGCGGCGGCGCTTGCGGCGGGTGCGGCGGCGGCGGCGCTGGGCTCCGACACGGGCGGATCGATTCGGCAGCCGGCGGCGCTGTGCAACCTGGTCGGCCTGAAGCCGACGTATGGCCTTGTCTCGCGCTACGGCCTGATCGCGTATGCGTCGTCGCTGGACCAGATAGGGCCCTTTGGGCGGACGGTCGAGGATGCGGCGATGGTGTTGCAGGCCATAGCCGGCCACGACCCGCTGGACTCGACCTCGTTCAGGACGGAGATCCCGGACTATCGGGCCGAGCTTGGGCGGCGGAAGGGGCCCTGGAAGATCGGCATTCCGAAGGAATATTTTGGCGAGGGGCTGGATCCCGAGGTGAGCGCGGCGGTGCAGGCCGCGGTCGGGCACTATCGCGGACTCGGCTGTGAGATCGCGGAGGTTTCGCTCCCGCACACGAAGTATGCGGTGGGTTCATACTACATCATTGCGACGGCGGAATGTTCCTCGAACCTGGCGCGTTTTGACGGGATTCGCTACGGCCATCGGAGCGCGAAGGCCTCGGACATCGTGGACCTGTATTTTCAATCGCGGGCGGAGGGCTTTGGCCCGGAGGTGAAGCGCCGCATCATCCTGGGCACCTACGTGCTTTCGAGCGGCTACTACGACGCCTACTACCTGCGTGCGCAGAAGGTGCGCACGCTGATCCGGGGGGATTTCCTGAAGGCCTACGAGAAGGTGGATGCGATCCTCACGCCCACTTCGCCTACGCCGGCGTTCAAGATCGGCGAGAAAGCGGCCGATCCTCTGGCGATGTATTTGAGCGACATCTACACCATCGGCGTGAACCTTGCGGGGCTGCCGGGGATGTCGGTGCCCTGCGGCTTCACGAAGGCGGGCCTGCCGATCGGCCTGCAGCTCATCGGCAAACCCTTCGAGGAGGCGGAACTGCTCGCGATCGCGCAGGCCTACGAGACGGCGCATCCCTGGTATCAGCGATTCCCCAAGCTTGATTGAACCACGGAGCTGGATTGAACCACAGACACAGAGGTCACAGAGACGATCATTGGGGCCGCCATCGAGGTTCATCGGCACCTTGGGCCGGGCATGCTCGAGTCGGTTTACGAGGCAGCTCTGGCGTACGAAGTGAGTCAGGGCGGTCTTCGCGTCGAACGTCAGAAGGTGGTGCCTCTCGTCTACAAGGGACTTCAGTTCGAGGAAGGCTTTCGCCTGGATCTTCTCGTCGACGAGCGGGTGGTGGTCGAGCTCAAGTGCGTCGACTCGGTACTGCCGATCCACGAAACCCAACTCATTTCCTATCTCCGACTCACGAAGCTCAAGACGGGGCTCCTCCTCAATTTCAAGGTCCCGATCCTGAAGGACGAAATCAAACGCCTCTCCTGTTAGTCTTCTCTGTGTCCTCTGTGCCTCTGTGGTTCAAAAATTGCCGTTCATGAAATACGAAGCAGTCATCGGTCTCGAGGTCCACGTCCAGATCAAGACGAAGTCGAAGATGTTCGCCCGCGTGGGGACGGGCTTTGGTCAGCCTGAGAACACGCTGACCGATCCGGTGGTGCTTGCGCTGCCGGGCGTGCTGCCGGTGATGAACAAGGAGGCGCTGGACAAGATCATCAAGGCGGGCCTGCTGCTGGGCTGCGACATTGCGCCGGTGTGCAAATGGGATCGGAAGAACTATTTCTATCCGGACTCGCCGAAGAATTATCAGATTTCCCAATACGACCAGCCGCTCTGCCTGGGTGGGGGCGTCGAGATCGAGTTGCCGGGGGCGTCGCGCAACCTCATGGGCGAACACAAGCGGATCCCTCTCACGCGCATCCATCTCGAGGAGGACGTGGGCAAGCTCAACCACTTCGCGCGCGAGTCGCTGATCGACTACAACCGGGCCGGCACGCCGCTCATGGAGATCGTCTCGGATCCCGCGCTGGCGAGCGCGGAGGAGGCCTTTGCGTATCTGACGTCGCTCAAACAGACGATGATCTATGGAGGCATCTCGGACTGCGACATGGAGAAGGGGCAGATGCGTTGCGATGCGAACGTCTCGATCCGCCCGGTGGGCAGCCCGAAACTTGGCACGAAGGTGGAGCTGAAGAACCTCAATTCGATCTCCTTTGTCCGCGACGGCATCACGCATGAGATCGCGCGGCAGATCGCGGTCGTCGAGGCGGGTGGCACGATCATCCAGGAGACGCGCGACTATGACGGCCAGACGGGCGCCTCGCAGTCGTTGCGCACGAAGGAGGAGGCGCACGACTACCGTTATTTTCCGGATCCGGACCTGATGCCCGTGAAGGTGGACGAGGCGTGGAAGGCGCGGCTTCGCGCGGAGTGTCCGGAGCTGCCGTTCGACAAGCAGCGGCGGTTTTTTGAGGAGTACCAGGTGCCGTACACGATCACCTCGGTGCTGGTGCCCGACCGTGAGTTGTCGGACTACTTCGAGGTGGCGGCGCGCCTTGTGCCCGGCAAGGCGCAGGCGGTGGGCAACTGGATCACCAACGACCTGCTGCGGGAACTTGGGGCTGCAAAGCAGACGCTTGCCCAGTCGAAGGTGCGGCCGGAGCACATTGCGGCGCTGGTGAAGCTGATCGACGAGGGGACGGTCCTGAACCATGCGGCGAAGGAGGTCTTTGTCGACATGGCGGCTTCGGGCGACATGCCCGAAGCGATCATAGCGCGCAAGGGGCTGAAGGCGGAGACCAACCTCTCGGAGCTGGAGCAGTGGTGTCGTGAGGCGATTGCGGCGAATGCCAAGGCGCTTGCGGATTTCAAGGCGGGCAAGGACAGTGCGATCAACGGCTTCAAGGGGCCGGTGATGAAGGCATCCAAGGGCAAGGCCAACCCCAGGGTGGTGGACGAGACGCTGCGGCGCCTGTTGGCGGCCATGTGAGCGGACCGGGCCGGATCGTTCCGGGCATTGTCTGCAACTTTGCGGGCAGGGCCGGGTTGATCTGGCATGAAGATCGTTCGTGCCCTGCTGTTCACGCTGCTGCTCGCCTGTACTGCGGCGGTCGCGCCGGCGTTCGACGCGGCGGGCGAGGTGCGCCTGGCGCGGGAGCGGGTTGGGGCGAGGACCTGGTCGCGGGAGGTGCTGCTGGAGCTGCGCGAGGCGACAGACGTGTTTCCGCGTGAGGTGGCGGCGCTGGTCTTCGAGTATCAGGGTATCCTGTGGCTTTATACGCCGTATGACGGCACGCGCAGCCTGGCGATGCTGTTGGCGGGGGCCAGGCCGGATCGGGTGAACCTGGCGGGGATCATTCGCCCGCAGCTTTCCACTTTGGTGGCGGTGCGCGGGCTTCCGGACGACACGCGGCCGGTGGCGGTGGGGCACCTCCGGCAGGGGTGCTTCATTGAAAGCCTTGCGGCGTTGAGGCGGGAGATCGCATCGGGTGCGGAGATCCGGAGGGCGGCGCTGCTTTGCTTCTACACGCTGGGCGACGGCATGAAGGGCGCGCACACGGTGGCGTTTTTCGAGACGGCCACGCAGCGGTTCGTCATCGACGCGTCGCGGTCGGATGTCCCGATTGCGATCTCCGAGGGACGGGCGCGCAGTGCGGTGAGTCTGGCTGAGGCGGTTGCTGCGTGGGGAAACATCACGTCGGCCCGCTGGCTGCCGGTGATCGAAGACGGTGAGCGCGTCCCGGGCGCAGTTGGCGTGGCCGCCTGCACGAGTCGATGAAACCAGATGACGCAGTTGTATTTGAATCACAGAGACACAGAGAGCACGGAGCCGAAAGCCCGGGAATCAGGTGCTAGCGTGGCTCACCCCTTGGGGGAAACGTCATGGACGTGATTTCACCATAAACGGTTTTCTCTGTGTCCTCTGCGCTGTGGTTCAAACTCAACCGCGTCTTTTAGGAATCTCCGAGGTTGGGCCGCCGCAGGTCCTAGGCGGATGGAAGGGCGTTTTTCTGATGACGCACGTCGGTGTCGGACGCGGCGTAGATCGCGTTCTCGGCGATGTTCTTGGCGTGATCGCCGATGCGCTCGATATGGCGGGCGATGAGGATGACAGCGAGATGGTCGCGGACGCTTTGGGCGTCGCGAGCGATTTCCGCGGTGGCGCGCTCGGTGATCTCGGAATTGAGTGCGTCGATGGCGCGGTCGCGGTCGCGGATGCCGCGGGCGAGAACCTGGTCGGCGTCCATGTGGGCTCGGAGGCTGTCGGCGAACAGGGTGCCGGCGAGATCGTACATGGCGGCGAACTGATCGCGGTAGAGGGCGACGCGGCCGCGATCGAGCTTGCGGGACTTTCGGGCGACGTTCACGGCCTGGTCGGCGACGCGTTCGATGTCTCCGCACAGGCGCATGGCGGAGACGACCTGACGCAGATCGGAGGCCAGCGGTTGGAAACGCATCAGCAGGACCGTGCCGTCGCGGGTGACGTCGATCTCGAACTGATCGATATCGTCATCGTCGGCTATGGAGGCCTTGGCGGCGTCGAGATCGCCATCGATCAGACAGCGGCGGCTGTTGGCGATGCTGCGCTGCGCGAGGGAGGCCATCGCGTGCAGATCGTCGAGCATCTTTGCCAGCGCCGAGTCGAAACTCGTGAGGATGTGCTGGGGGGACTGGGACATGAGACGGAGCTCAGCCGAAACGTCCGGTGATATAGGCTTCGGTCTGCTTGTTGCTCGGATTGCTGAAAATCTTGTCGGTGGTGTCGGCCTCCACGAGTTTTCCGAGGTACATGAACGCCGTGAAATCGGACACGCGGGCGGCCTGTTGCATGCTGTGGGTGACGATCACGATCGTGAACCTGGCGGACAGCTGCTGGATGAGTTCCTCGATCTTGGCGGTGGCGATGGGGTCGAGTGCGGAGCAGGGCTCGTCCATGAGGAGGACCTCGGGTCGCATGGCGATGGCGCGGGCGATGCAGAGGCGCTGCTGTTGACCGCCGGACAGGCTGGTGCCGGGGCGTTTGAGATGATCCTTCACCTCGTCCCAGAGGGCGGCGAGTTTCAGGCATTCCTCGAGCCGTTCGCTGAGCAGCACCTTGTCCTTGACGCCGTTGAGGCGGAGGCCGACGAGCACGTTGTCGCGGATGGACATCGTGGGGAAGGGGTTTGACTTTTGGAACACCATGCCGACGCGGCGGCGCACGACGGTGGGGTCGACCTCGGGTGCGTAAAGATCGCTGCCGAACAGCTCGATGCGTCCGGACATGCGGGTGCCGGGGTTGACCTCGTGCATGCGGTTGACGGCGCGGAGCAGGGTGGATTTGCCGCAGCCGCTGGGTCCGATGATGGCGGTCGTGCTTCGGGCATTGATGCCGAGGGAGACCTCGTGCAGCGCCTGATTTTTGCCGTACCAAAGACTGAACGAGTCGATAGCGATGGCGACCTCTGGCGTGGCGGTGGGCTGAGGAGTCATGGGAGTGGCGGCGGACGAGGGGCGCGCGCGGGGAGCCTGTGAGACCGGGGGCGCGCTTTCAACGGAATTGGCGTCGTGGGGGCTCATCGTGGGATCAGGTCTGCTTGCCGCGGGAGAGGAAGCGGACGGCGATGTTGAGGAGGAACACGAACCCGATCAGGACGAGGGCGCCGGCCCAGGCTTGCCTGTGCCAGTCGTCGTAGGGGGAGATCGCGTAATTGTAGATTTGGAGCGGCAGGGCGGCGATGGGCTGGTTAAGGCTGCTTTGCCAGTTGAGGTTGCCGAACGCGGTGAAGAGGAGAGGGGCGGTTTCACCTGCGACTCGGGCGACGGCGAGGAGGATGCCGGTGACGATGCCCTTGAGGGCGGTGCGGGCGACGATTTGCAGGATGATGCGCCAGCGGGGTATGCCGAGCGCGAGGGCGGCTTCGCGGTAGCCGTTGGGCACGAGGGTCAGCACTTCCTCGGTGGTCCGCATGACGAGGGGGATCATCATACAGGCCAGCGAGAGGCTGCCGGCCCAGGCGGAGAAACTGTGCGTGGGCACGACGACGATGGCGTAAATGAGGATGCCCCAGACGATGGAAGGCACGCCGTTGAGCACGTCGGCCATGAATCGCACGGCGAGGCTGAACTTGGCGCCGCCGTATTCGGAGACGTAGAGGGCGCCGAGCACGCCGATGGGGGCGCCGAAGGCGGTGGCGATCACGAGCATCTCCAGGGAACCGACGAGGGCGTTGGCCATGCCGCCTCCGGGGGAGCCGGGGGGGGCGGGGACCTTGGTGAAGAAATTCAGATTAACGGAGGAGGCGCCTTTGGCGATGACGTGGAAGAGCACCATCGCGAGAGGCAGGATCACGATGCAGCCGCTGAGGATCGCGAGGGCCGACATGAAGTGGCTCTTGATCTTGCGCCAGCGATGGCGGTCTTTGCCTTCTTGCCAGTCCATGGGAGGGGGGCCGCTCAAGCGGGGCGTGAGGCGCCCTTGGTGGTGACTGCGCGCACGAGCAGCAGCGCGACGATATTAACGAGCACGGTGATACCGAGGAGGATCAGACCGAGTTCGAAGAGGGCGCTGGTGAAACGGACCTCCAGGCCGGCTTCGCCGAACTCGTTGGCGATGACGCTGGCGAGCGAATACCCCGGGGCAAAGAGTGAGGCGGAGATGTTGCCGCTGTTGCCGATGACCATCGTGACGGCCATGGTCTCGCCCAAGGCGCGCCCGAGACCGAGGACGGAAGCGCCCATCAGGCCTCGTTTTGCGAAACTGAGGACCGCGATGCGGGTGACCTCCCAGCGGGTGGCTCCAAGAGCGTAGGCGGCCTCGCGCTGGAGGTCGGGCACGGACCTCAGGACTTCGCGGGACACGGCGGTGATGATCGGTATGATCATGATGGCCACGATGATGCCGGCGGAGAGGTATCCGATGCCGAAAATCGGGCCGGAAAACAGCACCCCGATCCCGGGGATAGGACCCAAAACGGACTTGAGCAAAGGGAAGGCAGCGACCCGCAACCACGGGACCATGACGAAGATGCCCCAGAGGCCCCAGATGACGCTCGGCACGGCGGCGAGCATCTCGATGACGGACACAAGCGGCTGTCGGATCCAGGTTGGGGCGAGGTCCGTGAGATAGATGGCGGTGAAGATGCTCAAGGGCACCGCGAGCACGAGCGCGATGGCCGAGGTGACGAGGGTGCCGTAGATGAAGGGCAGGGCCCCGTACAGATGCTGGTCGGCGTTCCATTCGCGATCGATCAACATTTTCCAACCCAACAACTTGATCGTTGGGAGGGATCCCGTCCAAAGCTTCCACAGAAGCAGGGCGAGGAGGAGGATGACCACCGATGCGGCTGAAAATGCGATCGCCCGGAATGCGGAGTCGCCCCATCTGGACCGTTTTCTGGTCTCGGATTTGAGGGCGGCGTCGGCTTCGGTGGCAGGAGACATGGAATAAAAAGAGAGAACCTATCCGAAATTGAAAGGGGTTAACACCGCTTTCAATTCCGAGATAGGTTTTCTCTCAAGCGGCGGGCGAGAAAAAACTCTCCCGATTACATTTTGATCGTATCGATCGCCGCCAGGATGCGCTCCTGCACACTCTTGGGCAGCGGGGCGTATTCGAGGGTCGGGGAGATCGTCTGACCTTCGGTGACGATCCACTTGGCGAACTTCACGATAGCCGCACCCTTCACGCTGTCCTTCTGGTTCTGGTACAGAAGCATCCAGCTGACACCGGCGATCGGATAGGACTTGGCGCCGGGGGCGTTGACCATGGTGAAGCGGAAGTCGTCGGGGATGGTGGCCGTGGCGAGCGCGGCGGAGACGGATCCGGGCGTCGCTTCGACGTAATCGCCGTCGTGATTCTTCAGCTTGGCGTAGGGCAGGTGATTCTCGACGGCGTAGGCGAGTTCGATATAGCCGACCGCGCCGGGGAGCTGCTTGACCTGACCGGCGACGCCGGCGTTGGCCTTGCCACCGAGACCGTTGGGCCACATGGGCGAGCCGCTGCGGCCGACCTGGGATGCCCACTGCTTGCTGACAGCGCTCAGATAGTCGCTGAAGATGTAGCTGGTGCCGCTGGTGTCGGACCGGTGGACGGTGACGATGTCGAGGTCCGGGAGGTTCTTGTCGGGGTTAAGGGCGACGATGCGGGGATCGTTCCACTTGGTGATGTTGCCGAGGTAGATGTCGGCGATGATCTCACCATCGAGCTTCAGTTTGGGGTTGCCCGGGAGGTTGTAGGAGATGACAACCGCGCCGGCGACGATCGGGATCTGAAGGATCGGGCCGTTGGTGGACTTGGCGAGCTTGGCGTCGTCCATCGTGAAGTCCGAAGCGCCGAAATCGACGGTCTGGTTGAGCATCGAACTCTGGCCGAAGCCGGAGCCGTTGGGTTGGTAGTTGAAGCTCACGCTGGAATCAACGGAGCGATAGGCCTGGAACCACTTCGTGAAGGCCGGAAGATCGAATGAACTTCCGCCTCCGTTCAAGGAGATATCCGCCTTGGCGGTTACTCCACTCGCGAAGGTGGCGAGGGCTGCAATCGAGAAGAGAAGAGCTGTTTTTGTTCTCATCGCCGCACATCCCTTTGGTTCAGAGGGGTACTGTCAAACCGCCCATGTGAACTTCATGTGACAATGCCCTTTTTTGGGGTGAAACCCCTGCGTGTGGATCGGATGTCGGGAGGGCGGTTTTCGCTCTCAAAGTGCAGCCAGCGAGACAGCTGCGACGGCGCAGAGCGCCACGACGATCCATGGGGGCGTGTGTCGCACTTCGAGCAGAGTGAAGGCGATTGCGACGAGAAAGAGGTCTGCAACGCCGTGCACGCCCTGGGCCCAGACGGGATTGCAGAATGCGGCGAAGAGCACGCCGACGACTGCGGCGTTGGAGCCTTTGAGGGCGGCGCGGGTTTGGCGCTGGTTCCGAAGGGAATCCCAGAATGGCAAGGCTCCGCCGATCAGGAGCCATGCAGGCAGGTAAATGGCGCCGAGGCAGCCGAGTCCGCCGAGCCAGGCGTGGGGCGGGCCGATGATGAGGGTGCCTAGGTAGGCGGCGAATGCGAACAGCGGACCGGGCAGCGCCTGGGCCGCGCCGTAGCCGGCGAGGAAGCGGGAGTCGGATATCCACTCCTTGGGTACAAGCTCCGCGCGCAGGAGCGGCAGCACGACGTGGCCTCCGCCGAAGACGAGGGAGCCGGACCTATAAAAACTGTCGAAGAGCCGCACCGATCTGGCGCCCGAGACGGCGGCGCACACCGGCAGGGCGACCAGCAGCACGGCGAAGGCGGCGAGCGCGGCGGCGGCCCAGGCGTGGCGTGCGGAGATGCGTCCGAGGGGAGGCATCGCTGGGGGGCCTGGATGCTCCGAACGCCCGAACAGGATCCAGCCGGCGAAACCGCCGGCGGCGATTGCCGCCACCTGGCCGATGGCGCTACCGGCCGTCAGAGCGATCGCGGCGGCTCCTGCGGCGATCGCTCCGCGAACCACATCGGGACAAAGACGGCGGCCCATCGACCACACGGCCTGCGCAACGACGGCGACCGCGGCGAGCTTCAGACCGTGGATCCAATGGGCGTCGGCGAGTCCGCCCAGGGCAGAGACCCCGTAGGCGAACCCGATCATCAGGCCGACGGAGGGCAGGAGAAACCCGAACGAGGCGAGCAAAGCGCCCGGCAGCCGCCGGCTGCGCATGCCCAGTGCGAAGACCAGCTGACTACTGGCGGGTCCGGGCAGGAACTGGCACAACGCGACCAGATCGGCGAAGGTGGCGTCGTCGAGCCAGCGCCGCTTCCGGACGAATTCCTCGTGAAAGTAGCCCAGGTGAGCGACGGGACCGCCGAAGCAGACGAGCCCGAGGCGGAGGAAGATGGCGAACAAACCCAGGAGAGAAGGCCGCCCGGGATCGGCGGTGTCGGCCGGAGGCGGAGGAACCTGGTTGACGCTTGCCGTCATCGAAGGGGCGGGAGAGGCCGTTCAGCGGGGGTTGAAATTCTGGTTCCAGCGGTCCGCCGAGGGAGTCGGCGTGGCGATCCGGATGAAGGGACGTCCGGAGTCTCTGTGGCAGGCATTGCAGGACGCGATGAGCTGCTGGTACTGCGAGGCGAACCCCGCGGAGTCCTTTGCGCCGAGCGGCTTTTCAAGGTTCGCGAGGGCCGGGCGCAGCGATTTTTGGAGAGTCGTGCTCACGGGGAACCCGTTTACGACGAGACGGGCGTCGACGATGGCGGCGGCGGTCTTGTCCATTTGATCGCGATAGTAGGCGGCCAGCGCCCAGTTTCCCGCCTTGGCGGCCCGCCAGAGTGTGTCGGCGCTGCGCTGGAGAGAGTCCATGGTGCGGTTCAGGGGGAATCCGGAGGGAGTCGGATGCAGGGCGGCGACCGTGGCCTCGAGATGACGTTCGCGTTGCAGGACGAGCAGATTGCCGGCGAGTGCGGCGACGAGGAGGAGGGCGATGAGCAGCTGGGTTTTCATGAATTGGCGGGGAAGGGGTTCAGCGATGCGGCTCGGGACAGGCTTCGGCGAGCAGCTCGGTGAGTTGGGAGCGGACTTCCCTCAGCGCGGCCCGCCCTGCCGCCGTGGCGCGGTAGGGTCGCGCGCCACCCGGATGGCGCCGGAGGTCGGCTTTGGATACGGCCAGCCAGCCTAGTTTTTCCATGCGCGCCAGAAGCGGATAGAGCGTGCCAGGGCTCACCCGGTAGCCGTGGCGGCCGAGTTCCTCGAGCATCCAGTTTCCCAAAATCGGACCCTGGGCCGCATGGTGCAGGATATGGACCTTCCAGAGCGGGCGAAGGATTTCGCGCTCGAGATCGGGATCGTTTGTTACGGCCATCGTTTACGACCATCGTAATTCTTGCGCTGGGGTGTCAAGACGCCGCCGGCCGGAAGCGAATCGCAGCGAGGCCTGTCGGGGAGCCGTTTGCGCAATGATGGCGCAATCGTCGCTGTTGCGGGTGCGGGTCCCCGTGGCATCGTCGCTGCGTATGCAACCCCTGGTCCGTACGCTCTTCGCGTTTCTTTTGATTTCCGCCGCGGCGGCGGCGCTGCGTTCCGAGGTCGTGCCCGCAAGGCCGGTCATTCCGGCTCACCGGGTGAAACTCTCCGAATTCGGGGCGGTGGCCGACGGGCGCACACCCAACGAACAGGCCTTTCGCCGCGCGGTCGCCGCTCTCGAGAAGGAAGGGGGTGGCGTGCTGGAGGTGACCGCCGGACGGTGGCTGACGCGGCCCTTCGAACTGGCGAGCCGGATCGATCTCCATCTCGACGCGGGAGCGGTGATCGCATTCACCACGGATCCCGCGGACTCCCGGGTCGGGAAAAATCGGTATCGTCCGTTTCTGCTCGTGAAGGACGCGACCGACGTGGCGATCTCGGGTCAGGGCACAATCGACGGACAGGGTCAGGCCTGGTGGCCGGATGCGGTGCGCTTCCGCGACGAGGCGAACCGGCGCCACGCCAGGAGCAACACGAGTCCGCGTCCGCGCCTGGTGGTATTCGAGCACTGCCGCCGCATCGCGGTCGAGGGAGTGACGCTGACGCGCTCCCCGGTGTTCTGTCTGGTCCCTGTGGAGTGCGAGGACGTTTCCGTCGTGGGCGTGAGGATTTTCAATCCGGCCGATGCGCCGAACACCGATGGCATCGATCCGTCGGCGTCGCGGCGGGTGCTCATCAAGGGCTGCACGATCGACACGGGAGATGACTGCATCGCGGTCAAGGCCGGGTCGCGATCGGGCCTGCGCAGCGAGGACATTCTCATCACCGACTGCACCTTTCTCCACGGCCATGGCTGCTCGATCGGCAGCGAGACCTACTCGGGAGTGCGCAACATGACCGTGCAGCATTGCCGCTTTGTGGGGACCGAGACGGGGATTCGAATGAAGTCGGATCGGCGGCGTGGAGGGCTCGTCGAGCACCTCGTGTATTCGGACATCACGATGCGCGATGTCGGGCATGCGATCTCGATCAGCAGCTACTACATGGGAACGACCACCGATTCGTCGGGGAAGGCGTTGGCGGATGAGGCGAGGCCGGTCACGGCGACGACTCCACAGTGGCGCGACATCGTGATCAGGAACCTGAGGGCCACGGCTTGCCGGAAGAGTGCGGGCCTGATTCTGGGCCTGCCGGAGATGCCGGTCGAGGGGATCGTGCTCGATCACGTCACGATCGAGGCGCCGAAGGGCATGCGCATCGCGCACGCAAAAAACGTCAGGTTGCAGGACGTGACGTTTTTGGTGAAGGAGGGCCCTGCGTTGAGCGTGGACAAGACCGTGGAAGGTCTTGTCACGCGCTGAACTGGCGGGCTGGGCTGCTGGGCGGGCTCAGCGGCTGCCGTGCCGCGAGAACAGGCGGCTGCGCTGGGCGGCTGGCTGGGCGGCGTGGCTCTGGCGCCCCTCGTGACGATGGGGGGCGGAGGGAGCGTGGGAGGCATGAGCGGCAGGGCGGGCCTGACCGTGGCCGGAGGGCCTGGACGGGCGGGAGGAGGGCGCCTGCATGGTCTGCGACCCGGCGGTGTCGTCGACATACGGATGATCGTTTTCGACGGGGATTGTCTTACGGATCAGCTTCTGGATATCGCGAAGGAGGGAACGCTCCTCGTGGTCGCAGAAGGCGATGGCGAGGCCCGAGGCTCCGGCGCGGGCCGTGCGGCCGATGCGGTGGATGTAGGCCTCGGGTTCTTCGGGAAGGTCGAAATTCACGACGAGACCGATCTCCTTCACGTCGATGCCGCGCGCAGCGATGTCGGTGGCGACGAGCACCGGGACGGAGCCGTCGCGGAAGCTGGCGAGTGCGCGCTGGCGTGCGCCCTGGGTCTTGTCGCCGTGGATGGCGTCGGCGCGCACGCCGTCGCGGCTGAGGTTTTTTGCGAGGCGGTTGGCGCCGTGTTTGGTGCGTGAAAACACGAGCACGCGCTCGCCTTCGTGTTTCGACAGGAAATGCAGCAGAAGACGATGTTTCTGACCGCGGCCGACGAAACAGACCTTCTGGTCGACGCGGTCGGCGGTCGAGCCCACCGGGGCCACTTCGACCACGACGGGATTGACGAGCAGGCGGCTGGCGATCTCGCGGATGCTCTCGGGCATCGTGGCGGAGAATAGCAGCGACTGGCGCTTGGGGGGCAGCTGGGAGATCACACGTTTGACGTCCGGGGCGAACCCCATGTCGAGCATGCGGTCGGCCTCGTCGAGGATGAAGACCTCGACGCGGTCGAGGAACACGTGGCGCTGGGACATCAGATCGAGCAGGCGGCCGGGGGTGGCCACGACGATGTCGGTGCCCAGGGCGATGCTCTTGATCTGGGGATACTCGCCGACGCCGCCGAAGACGAGCGTATGGCGGACCTGCAGGTGGCGGCCGTAAAGGGCGATGTTCTCGCCGATCTGGATGGCGAGCTCACGCGTCGGCGTCAGCACCAGGGCGCGCGGGCGTTTGGCCTGGCGGGCGATGGGATTCTTGTGGAGGCGTTCGAGCAGCGGGAGCGCGAACGCGGCCGTCTTGCCGGTGCCGGTCTGGGCCAGGCCGATGAGGTCGCGGCCTTCGAGCAGGTGGGGAATGGATTTCGCCTGGATGGGCGAGGGAAGCGTGTAGCCTTTTTCGGTGATGGCGCGCTGAATGGGTGCGCACAGGGCGAGCGAGGCGAACGTGAGTGAGGAGGATTCGGTATGCATGCGTGGAAACGCCGGCGCGCAGGGCGCGGGGCGAAAGAAGACCGCCGGGTAGGCGGATCAGGACGTTGGAGGGCGGGTCCGCAGAGTGCGGAGGTGCGCCGTTATGTTTGAACATCCGCGGCACCGGAAACCGGGCGGGATGTTGTTCGATGAGCTGAGTGACATCTGACGACCCCTCATCGAAGAAACGTCCGAAGCAAACCAGAGCCGCATGAAACGGAACCGAGTTGCGACGCGGACAAGGACAGGCGCCGTGGCGCAACGCAAGCACGATTTACCCCACTTAAAATCAAGTGGCTGGAAACCAGGTCTTTGAGATGTAACCAGAACCCGGATATGCCGGGCGGGACCGCGGGTGCTCAGGCGTCTGTGACGCGCAGACCGCCGACGGCCTGTGCGGCGCGCACGACGATCTCGACGTCCTTTTCACCGCGGAATCCGGAGAATGCGGCGGCGAGGGGCGTGCCGTCCTCGAGCTCGAGGGCGACGCCTCCCTGCCAGCCGATGAAATCGGGGCGGTTGATGCCGAACCTGGATTCGTCGAGCTTTCCCGAATACACGAGTTCCTCGAAGCGTCCCGTCGCGTAGCCCGTGCTCCAGACCTGGAGGGCCTTGCGGTTGACGATGCCGAAGCACCAGCGCCCGCGGCCCCGGTCGTCGCCGAAAATCCGGCCGTGGAATTGACCTGTGGCGTCGATCACGCACACGGCGGCGTTGCCCTTGGACATTTCGTGGTCGACGGGATCCCTGAGGAATTCGGGGAAGAGCCGTGCGACCTCCTCGACGAGACGCTCGGCGATGCGGGGCGGGAGAGGGGTGGACATGCGGGCGACGACAGGGAAAAGAGCCGGCGACTGCAATCCCGCGATGAACTTGGGGTTCTCTAGGCGATCTCCCGCATGCGCTCGCGGTACTGGCCGGGTGTTTCGCCGGTCGCGCGCTTGAAGAACACGTTCAGGTATTCGGCGTGTCGGAAGCCGGTCTTTTCGGAAATGGCCTTCACGGTGAGGTCGGTGCCGAGCAGGAGTTCCCTTATCTTGGCGAGCTGCACCTGCCGGATTTCCGCTCCGGGGGAGCGTCCCAGGAGCTTGCGGAACACGGTTTCCAACTGCGTGCGAGCGATGCCCGTGTGATTGCTGACGGCGGAGACCGTGATGCCTTTGCAGGCGTGGGCATGAATGTATTTCAGGGCACCGGTGAGCTTGGGGTGCTGGATGGCGAGGATGTCCGTGGATTGCCGCATCACGATCCCGAGCGGATCGAGCAGGGTCTCCGGGGCCGGAACCATGTCGCCGGCAAGCAGCTCCTGAAGAATCTGCGCGGCCCGCATGCCCATTTGATGCTGGCCGATGTTGATGCTGGAAAGTGCGGGGTGGGCGAGTTCGCAGCGGATTTCGTTGTCGTTCACGCCGAGCACCGCCACATCCTCGGGGACACGCAGCCTGAGTTTGCGGCAGGCGTCCTCGATCTGGATCGCGCGAAGGTCGTTGCACGCCATGATGCCCAAGGGGTGGCGCAGGGTGCGAAGCCACTCCATGAGCGCCGCCGTCTCCGAGGAGGTCCACTCGGGCGAGCAGGCCGGTTCGAAGAGCGATTCAAAAATCACGGGTTGGCGGCCGGCCTCACGCAGTCGCGCACTGAAACCGTCCAGGCGCTGGGTTGACCACTCGGCGTTGTGGAATCCGACAAAGGCGAAATGGTGGAAGCCGCGGGAGAGCAGGTGCTCGGCCCCGAGTCGTCCGACCTTCGGATTGTCGGGTCGGACCTTTGGAATCCGTGGGAAAGGCGGACAATCGTTGAGGTCGACCAGGGGGATCTTGAGCCGCTTGCAGACGTCGACGATCGCGGCGGTTGTATGCCGGCTGATGACGCCGTCCCATTTTCCCCTTCCGAGCATTTCGGGCTCCGCGGCGAGCCGATTGGCCTCGTCCCAGTAAAAATCCCAAGTGCGCTGAAGCTTCTGATTCTGGAGGACGCCGCGTATCATGCGCTCCGCGGACTCTTCCTCGATTTTCGAGATGGATAGGAAAATTCTGGGGCGGTTCATGGGGCGCTCACGGGACTCAGGACATGGGGTAAGTGCGAAGATTCGCACATTCCGATCCTGGCTGCAAGGCCTGGGGGTCGGCCCGGCATCCTTCCTGCAGACCGAGTGCGCGCGGCTCCAGGAGTGCGGGAGTGTGCTGC
>JAJXYI010000039.1 GCA_021780625.1 bacterium
CCGACCTCCGACGTCCGACCTCCGACTTCTGACCTCCGACCTCTGTCCTCTGGCATCTGTCCTCCGACCTCCAACCTACCCCTTCCGTGCGCTTAGCAGAAAGATCGGAAAGTCACGTTCGGCGCCGGCTGCGTTGACCTTCCGCATCACATAGGCAGTCGCGGTGGCGATTTCCGTAAATCCGGCGGCGGAACAAAGTCCCTCGATCGTCGACTGCGCGAAGCCAAAGTGCTCCACGCCGGCGTTATCGGAATGAAAATCGCCGGGTTCAGGTTCGAGGTCCGCAATGGCGATGTGTCCACCCGCAGGGAGCATTGAATGGAAGCGGTGCAGCAGGGCAGCGGTATCCCGCACATGATGGAAAACCATGGAACTGACGATCACGTCGGGCCTGAGCGCGTCGGCAGCTGCGCCGTCCTGCGCGAGATCGAGCAGGACCGGCTCAACGTTGGTCACACCGAGGGCGGCGAGCTTGGACCGCATGACGTCGAGCATGCCCTGCGATGAATCGGCCGCGAAGACCCGCTTCACGAGCGGACTGAACTTCAGCGCCATCACGCCCGTGCCCGCTCCGTAGTCGAGTACGGTGAGCTGGGGAGTCGGCTTCAGTCGTTCGATCATGGCCTCGCTGAGCGCGAGCGTCATCGCAAGCCGTGTCGGATTGCTGTCCCACTGTGCCGCCTCCCGGTCGAAATCGCGCTTCATGGCCCGAGATCCATTCCCCGGGCCGCCCTGGGCGGCAAGGCATTTTGCTCACAGGTCCACTGCCGGACCGCAGGATCGTCCTTTTTTGAGTGCGGAATCTTCCGAAGGCCCTGAGTTTGCCGAACGGGGATTCAATCACAGCCTTCGGACGCGAGTCGCGACTCGCGCCCTGGACTGACGCCTTTTCAGCCATCGCGACCCGGTATGAAGCCCTCCTGACATACCGTTGTCAGTACCCTTTGGTAGGATTCGGCCATGATGACACCTGCAAAGACGGAAGAATTTTGGTCAGTGGAACACTCCATCCTGGTTCGTGCCACGCCCGCCATCGTGTGGCGGTTTTTCGAAGACACCCGGCGCTGGCGCACGTGGAACAGTGGCGTCGCCGACATCGAGATGCGCGGACCGTTCAGGACCGGTTCGCGATTCCTCATGACTCTGCCCGACGGGGTCGTGATCAAGAGCAAGCTCACCAACGTCGAACCGGGTCGGCTGTTTGTCGACGAGACGGCGTTCGCCAGCGCAGTTATTTCCGTCCACCACCGGCTCGAGCCCGCCCACGGCGGCACGCGGGTCATCTACCGCCTCGAAGCCCGGGGCGCTGGCGGCGGCGAAGTCGGCCCTGCGATCGCGGCAGACTTCCCCGACGTCCTTCGTAGCCTGGCGCGTGCGGCCGAACAATGCGCGTCCTAGGCGCGGACCTCCGCTGACCCGGCGGGCAGGCGCTTCAGGCCCCACCCGCCCTTCGGACCAACGCCGGCCGGTTCCAAGAAGAGTGCGGGCATGCCAAGAATCCTCCGATCGCTGCAGGTCGCGACGGCCGGCCGCACGGACGACGCTGGGACCATGCGCTCCTTTGCCACGCTGTTCTTCGCCCTTGCGATCACGCTCGGCGCCCTCGCCCGCCCGTATCGGATCGACCACCTCGAGCCCCTGAACTGGTGGGTGGGCATGCACGACCCCTCGCTCCAGCTCATGATCAACGGCCCACACGTGGCCGACCTGCAACCCGAGGTCGACTATCCGGGGGTGAAGGTCACCGGCGTGGAGCGCACGGACAACCCCGACTTCCTGTTCGTGAATCTCACGATCGCCCGCGACACCCATCCCGGCACCGCCGTCCTCGGGTTCAGAAAGGGCTCCGCGGTCGTCCTGCGCCGCGGATACGAACTCGAGGCGCGCCGCTCCGGTTCCCGCGAACGCCGTGGCTTCAATTCGCGCGACGCCATCTACCTCATCACGCCCGATCGCTTCGCTGACGCGGATCCCTCGGATGATTCGATGCCCGGGATGCTGGAGAAGGCCGACCGCGCGAACCCCAACGGCCGCCATGGCGGCGACATCGCGGGCATGGCGGCGCACCTCGATTACATCCGCCGGCTCGGTTTCACGATGATCTGGCCGACGCCCCTGCTGGAGAACAACCAGCCGTCGTATTCGTATCACGGCTACTCGATCACCGACGAGTACCGCATCGACCCCCGCTTCGGGACCAATGCGGGGTACCGCGACTTCGTCCGTCAGGCGCGCGAGCACGGGCTTGGCGTCATCCAGGACATCGTGCTCAACCACATCGGCTCCGGGCACTGGTGGATGAGGGACCTGCCGTCGAAGGACTGGATCAACCACGCCGTTCACCCGGTGATGACCAACAACCAGCACACGACGGTCCCCGATCCGCACGCGGCGCCCGAGGACCGGGACCTGTACCTGCACGGCTGGTTTGTCCCGACGATGCCCGACCTCAACCAGCGCAATCCGCTGCTCGCCCGTTACCTCATCCAGAACACGATCTGGTGGATCGAATACGCCGACCTCTCCGGCGTGCGCGAGGACACGTTCTCGTATTCCGACCCAGCCTTCCTGCACGCCTGGTGCACCGCCGTGATGCGCGAGTATCCGCATTTCAACATCGTCGGCGAGGAGATGGACGACCAGCCCTACCTCACCGCGTACTGGCAGACGGGTGCGCACAACCGGGACGGCTACGATTCGGGCCTGCCGACCGTGACGGATTTCCCAGTGGTCGACCTCCTGCCCGAGGCGCTCAACGCACCGGAGACCTGGGGCACCGGGCTCATCCAGCTCTACAACATGATCGCCGCGGATTACCTGTACGCGAACCCGATGAACCTGCTCGTGTTTCCGGACAACCACGACCGGCCGCGCATCTTCTCACAGCTGCACGACAACCTGGATCTCCTGCGCACGGAACTGCTCTTCGTGGCGACGACGCGCGGCATTCCGCAGTTCTATTACGGCACGGAGATCCTGAAGCAGAGTCCGACCGTCCGCGACGACGGCCTCATCCGCTCCGACATGCCCGGCGGCTGGGCGGGCGACAAGGCGAACGCCTTCACCGGCGCAGGCCTCACCCCAGCCCAGCGGGGCATGCAGGACTACGTCCGGCGCCTGTTCACCTGGCGGCACCAGTGCAGGGCCGTGACCGAGGGCAGCCTCACCCACTACATTCCGGAGTCCGGGTTCTATGTGTATTTCCGAACCAAGGACGACGATCGCGTCATGGTCGTCATCAACAAGAATCACGGCGCGGCCCGCCTCGATCTCGCCCGCTTCGCGCGCATGCTCGGCGGCGCGAGGGCCGGGACCAATGTCCTCACCGGCCAAACGGTGAACCTGACCTCGCCCCTCGAGCTTAACCCGCTGCAGTCCGTGGCGATCGAATACCGGGTCGCACCGTGAGTGGAGACCCGAACCGTGTTCACGCGGAGACGCGGGGATGCGGGGGGATTGGCCACGGTGCCTACGAAGGTCCACGGGGTGCGGCGTACAATCGCGCACCCATAGGCGGGCAGCGCGACTCCCGGCCAACCCGGCGCGAGCCTTGTGCGTCAACTGAGCATCGATCGGAGGGCGAGACGTCGAGACGTCCCGTCCAAAGCGGAGCCGAGGCTCCGCACTCCACATGTCTAGCAGCCTGCCAGCTATTCTCCTATTGAGTGCGGAATCTCGATTCCGCCTTCGGATGCGAGTCTCGACTCGCGCCCCCCGCTGGCGCCTCACGCCGGCGAATGCGCAGCCACCGCGCGGACCTCGCGCGGCTGCGGAGCACCGGCAGGAGGGCGGGACGTCGAGACGTCCCGTCAAAAACGGAGCCGAGGCTCCGCACTCCAGATGTCCAGCGGCTCGCTCGTGCTCATCCCTTTGGGAGTGCGGCTTCTCTATTCCCGCTCCTCGGTCCCTGCTTCCTTTCTTTCCGGGTGCCTTTGCCGCCCCAAGATCCTCACGTCACCGCGAGCCCACCGTCTGCGGCACAAGATAGGCTTCGACGATTGCATTGCCCGACTTGCCGTTGGCGTCCTTCACGATCGCGGTGTAGGTGCCCGCGGGAAGGGTCACAAGCATCGCCGAATCCTCGGTGTAGGTCAGGGGAAAATCGTGGACGGTGGTTGTCGCGTCCTGGATGGCGGCCGCCTCGGTTGGGTCGCTCTGCCAGCTTGTATTCGATTGGATCGGCAGGCTCTGGGAATTGTAGAGCGTGATCGTCGGATTCGGCAGGATGTTGCTCACGCTGTAACGCGACAGCGAGGGCCCGACAGCGCGGAGCAGCACCGTGCCAGGGTTTTGAAGGATCAATCCCACGGTCGCCGCGGAATCTCCGGTGCCGACATAGCAGCGCGTCGAAATCGCGGAGAATTGATTTGCCGGGTCGAGCTTTCCGCTCGGGCTGTAGAGATACACCTCCACGATCGCGTTGCCGGTTCCGCCGTCCGCGCCCTTGACCTCCGCGGTATAAAGCCCGGGGGGCAGCTGGACCGTGATCGCCGAGTCGTCGGGCGACGTGAAGGGAAACGCGTGGACCGCCTTCGTCACCGCATCGACGCCGTAGGCATCCTTGTAGTTGCCGGTCACATCATCCGCCTTCGTACCGCTGAGGTAGGTCATGCCGGACTGCCAGCCCACGTTCTCGAGGATCGGCGTGCCCGCGGAGTTGTAGATCGTGAGCTGCGGTTTCGCGATCGTGTTGGCCACGCCCTGCGTTCCAAGGGTCGGTCCGCTCGCCCGAACGAGAACGACCGACCGATTCTTCAGGATGAAGCCCGCCACGCCAACCGAACTTCCTGTTCCCACGTAGCAGCGGGTCGAGATGTCGACAAACGAGTTGGGGAAGACTGTATAGCTGGGCGGCGTCGTACTGATCACCGAGACTCCGGATGAAAGCGGAGTCAGGAGCGCGAGCCGGTAAGGCAGCTGCGAATACGAGGTTCCCGCGGGCGTCGACGGGTCCATGCCCTGGTATAGGAACTGGACGTCACCCGGATCGATCGTGAGCGTCTGATCGTAGCCGTCGCGAACCAGTTCGCCGTGGCTAAAGTCGTTGCTCTCCGGCACAGGGTCTAGGGGGTTCAAACTCACGTTTGCGCGCCCGGCGAACGGATCACTTTCGCTGGCATGGTACGGCGTCCAGGTGCCGTCGAGGCTGTCAGCCAGGAAGCCCTTGAAGTAGCGGCGTCCGGTCGCACCGATGCATTCGATGATCGCGAGGTATTCGCTCGCTCCCTTGATGTGGTAGACGCAGCTCGCCTCGAAGAGGTCGAACTTGGATGCCGTCTGCATGACGACCACCGGATTGCTGAATCCGTTGGGAAAGTTGGCGAGCGTGGTCTGACTCCGGTACCAGCGGCCGTCGTCGCCCGAGAAAAAGAGGTAGGCGTTGGTGTCGTCGCAGATCACCCAGAAATCGATCCAGCTGGAGGGCGCTCCCGAGGGCGTAGTCGGAAAAAAGTTCTGCGGGGCGGTCCAGGTCTCCGGCTTGGAGAGGTCGTCGGCCGTGGAATAGGTCGGCTGGGGCGACTGGCAGATCAGGTACCACTTCTTCTGCGGCGTGAAGTAGAACACCTGGGGTGCGCAGTGATATCCGGCGAAGGCGGGGTTCGCCGTATCGAGGTAAACCTGCTTCGCGCTGCTGGCCTGCGACCAGGTGGGGAATTTCAAATACACCATGTTCCACTGCCCGGCCGTGTTCGCCACGGTGGCAAACACGTGCCAGTAGCCCCCGTACTGCACGACCGAGGGATCCTTGATGGACACCAGGTTGTGGTTCGCGTCCGAGATTGGCGAGATCAGCGGATCGGAGGTGGTCCACTCAAGCGGCTCGCTGAAGGGCGCCGGCAGCGCGGCGATCGCAGCCGGGACCGCAGCGATGACACCAACGACGACGAGCGTCAGGACGAAGCGGTTCAACACGGACATTTTCAGGAGGGCGGGCTGGTTCATGGGCTGGAATCCGCGGACGGTTCGCGTGCGCGGGGCAGGGATGGCTGGCAGGGACGCGATGCTGGTGCGCGCGCGAGGTGAAATTCGTACACGGATCGCGACCATGGCAATCCCATATCCCCCCCTTCTCAGTCGACGTTGAGCGACGACGAGATCAGCCGACGGTCCCGGCTCCTTTCAGGATGACGCCGACATTATGGCGAAGGATGGTCGCCAGCGCGGCGACCGCGGCGGAGGGTTTCGCCTCGGCCCGGTAGAGCACGACGCCGATCTTCGGCAGGCGCGGCATGCCGGAGAGGATTCGGAGATCGGATGGCATTCCGGCAGGGGTACGGACCGTGATGCCGAGGCCCGCGTTCACCGCAGCCCAGACCGCGGCGAGACTCGAACCCGAGAATGCGATTCGCCAAGGTACATTCGCGCGATCCAGCGCATCGGTTGCCGCCGACCGCAGCGCGCACGGGGCTTCGAACACGGCGAGCGAGACTGCCTTGCGACTGCGGCGCTCGCCGCGTCCCAGACCGTCGCGGCCGATCCAGCACATGGGAAGCGAACCGAGCGTCTCGCTGTGGGCCATCTCGAGATCGGACTCCCATGCAAGCGCCAGGTCCAGACGCCCGGAGCGAACCTGGTTGAGCAGCGAAGCGTTTCTAGCGACCTGCGCCTCCACCGTGAGGCCTGGATGTGCGGTGACAAATTGCCCCAGCACGCCGGACAGAAAGTTGTGGCCAAAATCCTCCTGCACTCCCACGCGCACGGTTCCCTGGAGGCGCCCCTCGTTGAGCGCCGCAAGCGCCTCGTCGTTGAGCTCCAGGAGACGCCGGGCGTAGCCCAGCAGGACCTCGCCCGCAGGTGTCAGCACCATCCGCCTGCCTTCCTTTCGAAGAATGGGCCGGCCCGCCTGATCGGTGAGCTTCTTCAACTGGGCGCTGATCGCCGACGTGGAGCGCCCGACCCGGTCGGAGGCCCGCCCAAAGCCGCCGAGTTCGACGCCGGTGACAAAGGTGCGCAAGACATGAAGGTCGAGGGTCGGAGTGGCCATGGTCCAGAAATTCAGTGAACAGAAACGAAGGAAACAAAGATAGGAGGGGCAGAGTAGTGAATAAACAGTTTTGATTAGGTGCGATTCACCCGTGAGGTGACAGAAACAGCGCGTTCTATTCCGGGTTGAGCGAACGACACTTCCCAAACCTTCGTTTCCTTCTGTTGCCTGCGACAAGGTTCAATTCGACTCAACCTGGTCAACGAGCCGGATTCGCCCCCGGACGGCACCGCATATCACCGCCGCAGACCTCAGGCCCGCGTCACGAGTCGCTGCCAGACCGGAGCGTAGTCCTGGACCATGCCAACATCGTCAACCGCGAGGTCCGCCTTGAAAGCCCCCTGCCCGCTCTCGTAACGATACAGCCTGCGGTCGATGCACGTGTAGCGCTGCTCGTGCCGCTCGAGGCGCAGGCTCGGAAATCGGAGTAGCGCGGCGGTCACCGCGGCGGACTCGCCCGGCTTCAAACCCAGACGCCGGATCGGAATGAGGTTGGTTGACGGACTGAAATTCAAATCGAACTCGGCGCAGCCCGTGAATTCCGGACAGGGCGTGCCGTTCAAAAACCACAATCCGTCGGCCTCGCGTCGCACCGACAGCCGGATCAGGCCGCCGCCGAGCCAGCCCTCGACCCTCGCAGTCCGAAAATCCCATGCGTCGCCGCACACGATCGAGTAGCTCAGCGACGCGGCCAGCCCCTCGGCGTCGAACACGGCGGAGCCGGCGAGCTCCCAGCCACCGGCCAGACGGGCAAGCCGCGCGGACTCGCTGCCCTGAGTGTCGAGTCGGCGCCACAAGGCCGAAGCCACCCGGGGTCCGGAATCGGTCCCTCGGCGCCGGGCCGACATTTCCTGCTCCAGCCACCAGGTCTTCCCGCCATCGGCTGAGCTGTGGCCTGTCCATTGGAAACTCTCCGAGGTGATCGCCGAAAACGTCCATTTCAGGAGGCTGCCGTCCATGTCCCGACCCTCGAGGACGATCCGATCGCCCGCCGGGCCACCCTCAAGATGGATGACGATTCCGCTCTGGGCGCCGACGAAGGTGGCCTTCCAGCGGCGGAGCCTCGCATCATAGTACCGCAGGGTTGTCC
>JAJXYI010000134.1 GCA_021780625.1 bacterium
CGTGGCATCCCACGCCAGGCCGTCGAGGAAAACCTGCCCATCCTGGGCACGCCCTACCACGCCCGCGACATCGCCGACCGCGTGCACACCTGTCCTTGGAATCCGGATATGTACGGCGTCGACATGTCCAAGCCCGGCGCGCAGGCCTACTACGATTCGGTCTTTTCGCTGATCGCCAGCTGGGGCGTGGACTTTGTGAAGGTCGACGACCTGAGCCGTCCCTATTTCCAGAACATCCGGGAGGTCGAGGCGATCCGCAAGGCCATCGACCGGACCGGACGTCCGATTGTGCTGAGCCTGTCGCCGGGGGCCACGGACATCCGCGCTGCGGAGCATGTCCGGGCGCACGCGAACATGTGGCGCATCAGCGACGATTTCTGGGACCGGTGGCTGACGCTGCGCGACCAGTTCCGCCGCCTCTCGCTGTGGAACCGCTGGCGCGAGCCCGGCGCCTGGCCCGACGCGGACATGCTGCCGCTCGGCAGGCTTATGATGGACTCCCGCACCTCGCGCTTCACGCCCGACGAGCAGGTCACGCTCATGACGCTCTGGTCCATCGCACGTTCGCCGCTCATCTTCGGAGGCGACCTGACGCAGCTCGATCCCTTCACCCGCTCGCTTCTGACCAACGACGAGGTGCTGGCCGTGGATCAGCACAGCGCGGACAACGGTCCGCTCTTCGACCACGAGGGGCTCATTGCCTGGACGGCGAAGGATCCGGCGGATGGCTCGACCTATCTCGCCGTGTTCAACGCCCGCGACCGTCTTGCGCTCACGGAGGCGAATACGCGCCAGCCCCCGGCAGTCGTGACGGCCGATCCGGCCACCGCCGCGAAGATCGACGTGGACCTGCGCGGGGGTGCGACTCTCGTCCTTGTCGCGAGACCCGTGGCGGACCGCGATGGTTTTTCCCAGGTTGTCTGGCGTGCCCCGCGTTTCGTGTTTGCCGACGGTTCCGTGCGCAGCGTGACGGAGCGTCCCTGGCTGAGCGCGGATGCGCAATGGGACAGCGCGACTATTCGCAAGGAGGCGGGCGGCGCCCTGCCGAGCCTCGTCGCTCAGGCGGCGGCGGTGATCGACTACGCCATTCCTTCCGGCGCCGTGCGCTTCGAGGCGACTGCCGCGATCGACGGCGCCAAGGGGGCGGGCGGTGGCCCAGTGCGCATCCTCACGGTCGTGGGCGCGCCGCAAAACACGGACAGTGGTCCAGGCCTGACCGTGAATGTTCCGCTCTCGGACCTCGGCCTCCAGGGTCCGGTGAAGGTGCACGACCTCTGGACGCACAAGGATCTCGGCGAAGCCTCGGGCGAACTGACGCCGCTCGTCCCGTTCCACGGCGCCCGGCTGTTCCGCCTGACGAGGCAATGAAATCGAGTTCCGGCGGAAGCTGAACGGACCGACGCGGCCTCAGGACGCCGGATAGGCGACGACGCGTCGCCGCGATTTCGCAACGAGTGCGCGGCCCTGGTCGATCCCTGCGACAAAATGGACGGGGTTGGCCAGGACGGTCTCCACACCTTGATCCTTGCTGGATCGCCTCAGCGTTTCGGTTACGGAGCCAGAATCTACAATGACATGAATCGGCTTGTGGTCGGCTCGCAAACGAGCCCCGAGCCCGGGTCCTCGAGTCTGAGCGATTCACCCAATCAGGTGATAGCAGGAACCCTCGCCGATGGGCTAGGATGACGGCGGTCCAACACTTAGCTGCCGGCGGTTCGCTCTTCGCCCCACACGGAGATCCCCCTCTTACCTTCGGCTTGTGCTGCGACCTAACCCTATCCCAACAGGCCCGTATCAACTCCCGACAGCTCCATAGGACGATTTTGTGCCGAAGGAAGTGCTCTCGTGAAGTCGTTGCTCTGCCTGCTCGCTCGGTCCACCCCAACCCCCCCCACGCACTACGAACCTATTCCCCTGACACACCATGACGCCTGCACGAACGAACCACGATACCCCCATCCCACACCTCTTGCGTGTACTCCTGACCCTTGCCGCACTGGCGGCATGGGCTTCGCCATCAGCGCTGGCGCAGACCCAGGACAAGACCACCGACAAGAGCGCAGACAAGACCACCGACGACAGCACGATCCAGCTGTCTCCGTTTGAAGTCGTGAGCAGCAAGGACGTCGGCTACGCGGCCACCTCGTCTCTTGCAGGGTCGCGCCTGAATACGCCCCTCAAGAACATCGCCTCTGCGATCTCGGTGGTGACCTCGGAATTCATGAAGGACACCGGCGCCACCGATCTTCAGCACATCCTGGTGTATCAGACGGACACCGAAGTTTCCGGCATCGGCGGCAACTACTACGGTGGCAATGCCGATGATGGCTCCTACCGCGCGAGGATGCTGGTCAACCCCCAGAGCGGCACGCGTGTGCGCGGCCTCGACACGGCCGATCTGACCCGTGACTACTTTCCCACGAATATTCCGATGGATGCGTACAACACGTCGCGCGTCGATATTCAGCGCGGTCCCAATTCCATCCTTTTCGGCCTGGGCAGCCCTGCAGGCATCATCAACAACACCCTCAAGACGCCCAACCTGCAGCGGACCGGCGGATCCGCCGAGGTGCGCATCGGCAGCTACGGCTCCAAGCGCGAGGTCCTGGACACCGACATGACGCTGGCGAAAAACCGCCTCGGTCTTCGTCTCATCGGACTGAACGACGACGAAAAATACCGCCAGCAGTTCACGTTCAACCACGACAAGCGCCTCTACGGAGCGCTCCGCTGGCAGCCGGCGTTGGGTGCCGGTGTGTTCACGCAGATCGACGCCGTCGGCGAGTCGGGTCGCATCAGCGGCAACCGGCCTGTTGCGGTGACCCCCGCGGACTTCATCTCCAACTGGTTTGGTCCGCTGAACAAGTACCTGATGTATAATCCGCTCACGAGTAACGGAATTCCCCAGGATCCGAACGGTGTTCAGCATCCCGAATTATCGGCTTACTTTTCTGGAGCGCCGGCGCGCGACTGGTGGAATGGTTCGCCCGGCACGATCTGGGCCAACCCCACCAGCAGCGTCATCGGCAGCGGCGGCCTCGATGCCTATCGTCAGCGGGATGGCGAGCCCTGGGGCGGACTGAGCGGGGTGACGAATGCGAACTGGACCGAGGGCGGCCCCTGGATCAAGGACCAGGCGAGCTATTACGCCAACAACCCGACCGTCTCCCAGATCATCAGCAATTATCAGAAGTCGACCGGGCAGACCTTCAGCGGTTTCGGCTCAAGCCTCTGGCCGACCCAGATGATCCTGAGCGGTCCCCTGGCATTCACGGACAAGACGATCCAGGGTCCGAACAAAAGCGAGTGGAACAACTTCGATTCGATCAAGCTGGAGGCGACCCAAAGCTACCTGGACGGCCGTTTCGGTATCAACGGCGCCTACTACAGGGAAAGCTACCGCTCGGGTTACGCCAACGCGATTTCCACCGATCGCGTGACCGTGGACGTCAACGCGTTCCTGCGCGACGGCTCGGCCAATCCCAACGTCGGTCGCCCGGTCATCTACGGCCCCAGTTCCGGTCAGCAGTCGCTCGAAAATCGCGAATCCTACCGGATCTCGGCTTACTACAAGTTCAATCTCAAGGACTACACGGGCAGGAATAGCCTCCTCACCAAACTCATCGGAGAGCAGACCTTTACCGGCAACGCGTCCAGCCAGCGCTACGAGGATTTCAACCGCTATTTCTCCCTGTACGGCTGGGACGTGAACACCTACGCCAACGCGTTCCTGTCGGACTCCTCCTACTACAATTGGTGGGGCATCCATTACCTCGGTAGCACACTGCAGAATGTTCCGACCTTTGGCGCCATTCCCAGTTCTTCGATCCAGGGCATCACGGCCGTCCAGACTCCCGCACCGACGAGCAATACCCTGGTGTGGGACTCCATCGCGAAGACCTGGCACACCGCGACGGTCAACGTCGTCAATTGGCAGAACAATATCGATCACCTGTACAACGGCGCGAGCCAGGGTTACGACGACACGAACTCGAGGTCGTTTGTCTGGCAGAGCAAGTTCCTGAACGATTCCGTCGACGGGCTGTTTGGCTGGCGCAAGGATTCCTACCGGCGCTGGGACAAGCCGAGTTCGCTGGTGAGAGATCAGTACCAGACGCCCATGCCGTACAGCCCCCAGTGGAATTACACGGGCACCACTCCGCTCACCGCCGACGAACAACGGCGCAGCTGGGGCGTGGTCGTCCACACCCGCCAGCTCCTCGAGATGCTTGGCTATGAGATGCCCAAGGGTATCGACGTCGCCCTGACCTTCAACCAGTCCAGCAGCTTCCGTCCCTCGGATGTCGGCACGGACGTTTATGGCAACAAGCTGGACGCGCCGTCGGGCAAGACTCGGGACCTCGGTTTCCTCGTAACCACGAACGACAACCGATATTCATTCCGTGCGACCTGGTACACCACGACGCAGAAGAACACGACCGTGAGCGATCCCTCGGGAATGCTCTACTGGAACAAGGCGGCGATCGCGCGCACCATGAACGCGATGGAGATGGAGACCTGGACCTCCGGCACCTACCGGCAGCAGACCACGCCCGAGTCTCTCGTGAACAAGTGGATGTTCGGCACCTACGACACGACGGTCGCCAACACACCGCTCCCGACCGACTGGCGCAACAACATCGCCCAGCTTCTCAACGAGCCCCTGCGCATCCGCCGCGCGGCCGTTCCGGGCAATTCCGAATACGTCGCCCAGGGCACGATCAATCCCTCGACCGGTACTCCCTATCTCGCCCCGCCGCTCGACAACGAGGAGCTCGCCTATCGCAAGCTGTGGTTTGCCGCCCGCACCGACGCCCAGTGGTCGCGTCCGCTCGACCAGGCCTGGTGGAATGCGATGCAGTTCAAGCAGGACGGCACCACCGACTGGGGCATTTGGGGACAGAACTCGCCCGCCGGCGAGAAACTCACCAATGACCTCGTCTCCAAGGGCGTCGAGTTCGAGCTCACCGCCAACCCGACCCCCAACTGGCGTCTGACTTTCAACGCCTCCCGCGTCATGGCCGTGCGCAGCAACATCCTCTCGGACTGGGCCGCCTACGTCGCCAAGAACAAGGCCCTCTGGTTCGACGGTTACAACACCATCCCAGTCTCGCAGCTGAACTACTGGAACATCACGGGCTTTGGCCAGATCCGCCACTGGTACGGCGAGACGACGTATTCGGGCGCCGCGGACACCCTGGGCGGTCGCATGGCTGCTGCGGTCTACGGCCCCTACATGAACCTCATCTCCAGCAACGGCCAGGCCGTCAACGAACTCAGGAAATGGCGCTGGAATCTAGTGAGCAACTACACGTTCTCACGCGGATTCCTCAAAAACGTGAACATCGGCGGCGCGGTCCGCTGGCAGGACAAGGCCGCCATCGGCTACTATCCGACGTACAACTCGGAAGCCCAGATCTGGGTCACCGACGTGAACAATCCCATCTACGGCAAGAGCGAGGCGAACTACGATGCCTGGATCGGCTATCAGCGCAGGCTCTCCCGAAAAATCACGTGGTCGATTCAGCTCAATGTGCGGGACCTGTTCGCAAGCGACAGCCTGATCCCGACCATGGCCAATCCTGACGGCACCATCGCGCAAGTGCGCATTCCGAGTCCGACCACCTGGTCGCTCACGAATACGATTCAATTCTAATCGGATCCGAAAGGGGAGCCGGGCGCCCGCTCAGGGGGGGGCGCCCGGCTTTGCCGTCAAAGGAAGCACCTCCAGTGGACGGGACGGTGCATGCTTCTGGTTCCCCCCCATCGAGGGTCGCGCCGGTGCTCCTCACAACTCCGCGTTCGGGCGGTTGCCAAGCCTGAAACCCCACCTATTGTTCCGCCCCGGCGCACCCCAGCCATGATGATAGTCCGTGACCGATACCGACCCAAACTACGGTGGCTCCTGATGGCCTGTCTGGCCCTCGGCGTGCATCGCCTGGGCGCGGACATGCCGACGACGCACCCCACGCTGACCACGGCGGCGCAGGTGCGCGCGCTGACCGAAGACGAGGCGCGCCGCGCCATACCGGTTCACCTGCGCGCGATCTATATTGGCGAGGCCGATCCTGCGGGCATCGCCTTCGTGGTGCAGGACAAGACCGAGGGCATCTATGTCCAGGGACCGGCCAACCTCGTCGCAGGGCTGACGCGGGGCGACTTGCTCGAGATCGACGGAGTGAGCGACCCGGGCGGTTTCGCGCCATTTGTCGCCGCGCACATGATACGAAAGATCGGCCGGGCGCCGATTCCCGAGCCGACCGAGGTTGCACTCGACGAACTCAATGCCGGCCAGATGGACGCGCGCTGGGTGGAGATTTCGGGTGTTGTCAGAAGCGTCGCGCCGACCGCGCGGAGCGACACGGGGCCTCCGCCGCCCGGCACGCGCTACGCGTCGCCAGCAGGGGTCGTCTCGCAGGCGAGGATGCGGAAGGTCAAGATGAAGCTGGCCTCGGGCAGTGCGCGCGTGATCGTCGAGATCGATGGCAGTCTCAAGCCCGAGGAGTACGTCGATGCCGAAGTGCGGATTCGGGGGCTTTGTTTCAACCTGCACAATCGAAACCGCCAGTTCGTAAGGCCATTCGTCCAGGTGCCCCGCGGCGTGAAGGTCGAGGTGATCAAGCCACCCCCGCCTCATCCCTTCGGCAGCCCGCCCCGGCCCGTCGCCACCCTGCTTCAGTTTCAGGATCTAGCGAGAACGCACGGTCATCGTGTCCACGTGCGCGGCGTCGTGATTTTCGATCGGCCCGGGGCGATGCTCTGGATTCGCGACCACGGTCACAGCCTGCGCGTGGAGACGAACGAAGATGAGGTCCTGGTTCCGGGTGACGAGGTGGACGTCCTTGGATTTCCAGCACCCAGCGGCTACAGCGCCGTGCTTCAGGATGCGGTTTTCAGGAAGGGGTCGGCGCAACCGCCGCCGATGCCGCAGATCCTGACGGATATGTCTAGCGCCTTGCGGCACGACGCGGACCTGGTCCAGCTGGAAGGGCGCCTCACCGACTTGCGTCGATTCCCCGACAGCGTGGACCTCACCTTGAATTGGCACCACACGTCGATCCGTGCCCTGATGCACCTTCCCGCGGACGCGGCGGTGCCGGCGGATTGGCTGGCCGGCAGCCTGGTGCGAGTATCCGGTGTGTGCACGGTCCGAACAGACGAACCTGGACCGCTGGGAGGGCTGTGGGAACCCCACTCGTTCCAACTGCTCCTGCGCTCACCGTCGGACCTCGCGGTGCTTCAGTCGCCCCCCTGGTGGAACGCGGAACGGGTGATCTGGATCCTCTCCGGATTTCTCGCGCTGGCACTGGGCGCGGTCGCGACCGTGATGCTGGTCTTCTGGCGGCGTTCGAAGGCTCAGGAGCACCGTCGGGAAATGGCCGAGACCGAATTCGCCGCCATTCTCAACGAGCGCAATCGTGTGGCGCGCGAGATTCACGATACACTCTCTCAAAACCTCGGCGCGATCTCCGTCCAACTCGAGCTGGCCCGCACGCACGCCGCCGATATCAGCGCCCCCGCCCGAAAACACATTGGAACCGCGCACCAGCTGGCACGCTCGGCGCTCGCCGAGGCGCGCGACTCCATCTGGAACATGCGCTCTCATGTCCTGGAACGATGCGATTTGGGCGAAGCCCTTGAAGACATCCTGAAGCGCATGACCGAGGGCACCGGGGTCACGCCATCCATGCAGGTGACGGGTGCCAGGCGCCGCCTTCCCCCTGTTGTCGAAAACAACCTCCTGCGCATCGGTCAGGAGGCGATCACCAATGCGAGCAAACACGCCAAACCCTCGCGCATCGACGTCATGCTCGCGTTTGAAGACCGGTCTGTCCGTCTGTCGGTCGAGGACGATGGCGTGGGCTTCGTCAGGGAATCCAAGCGCAACGCGGATCGCCGCAGTTTCGGCCTGATGGGCATCGAGGAACGCGCCGAAGTGCTGGGTGGGTCGGTGGATATCCGAAGCGTCCCCGGACACGGCACCTGCGTCACCGTGGTGATTTCAACATGAACGATCGATCGCGATC